>CAZFJT010000213.1:0-6116 GCA_964519135.1 uncultured Syntrophales bacterium
TATGTAAACAATGCGGAGACATTGATGGAACATATTAGAAACTTTTGTATAATCGCCCATATAGATCATGGAAAATCAACACTGGCCGATAGACTGCTTCAAATGACCGGAGTGGTGGGAGACCATGAATTCAGGGATCAAATGCTGGATACCATGGACTTGGAAAGGGAACGGGGCATTACAATAAAGAGCCAGACAGTTGCCCTGCCGTATAAGGCTCCAGACGGTAAGACGTACACCCTTAATTTAATAGACACTCCAGGCCATGCGGATTTTTCGTACGAGGTTTCAAGGGCCCTGGTTTCATGCGAGGGCGCTCTCCTGGTAATAGACGCGGCCCAGGGAGTGCAAGCCCAGACTTTGGCAAACATGTATATGGCCCTGGACCAGGATCTCGCAATAATCCCTGTAATCAATAAGATCGATCTGCCTTCAGCGGACGTGGACATGGTCAAAAAGCAGATAGACAAGGACTTGGGGCTGGATTCCGACACTGCCGTGGCAATATCCGCGAAAGAGGGCCTGAACATAGATCAGATTCTCGAAACAATAGTGCACGAGATTCCACCTCCAAAGGGAGACTCTGACGCGCCTTTGAAAGCCCTGATATTTGATTCCCATTGGGACCCTTACAGGGGAACAATAGTTCACATGAGAATATTCGACGGCGCTCTGAATGCGGGCGATATAATAAGGTTTTGCTCAAATAAGTCAAAATATAAGGTCGAGGAAACAGGCATATTTTTACTGGCGCGGTCTCCCAGAAAGACCATCAAAGCTGGGGAGGTCGGGTACATGATAGCCGGGATCAAGACTGTTAGTGACACCAGAATAGGCGATACAGTAACTCTGGATAATAGGCCCTGCGAAAAGCCCCTGGAAGGATTCAGACTTGTAAAGCCCGTGGTGTTTTCATCATTCTATCCCATATCTTCAGATGATTACGAAGAACTCACGGACGCGCTGGAAAAGCTCAAGCTCAACGACGCTTCCCTCATATACGAGAAGGACCATTCAGAGGCCCTTGGTCACGGTTTCAGGTGCGGTTTTCTGGGTTTGCTCCATCTTGAGATAGTTCAGGAAAGGCTTGAGAGAGAATTCGGCCTCCAGTTGATACTCACAGCGCCTTCAGTCCAATATGTGATCAAATTCAAGGATGGAGAGGAGACAATCATAGATAATCCGGCAAAGTATCCTGATCCTTCGAATATAGTGGAGTCAAGGGAGCCGTTCATCAGGGCGTCCATAATCACACCTGAACAGTATGTGGGACCTGTTATCAGCCTGTGTATAGACAGAAGAGGTGAGCAAAAGAATCTGAACTATCTTGACACAAGCAGAATGGAACTCACCTTTGATTTGCCGCTCGCAGAGGTGCTCTTTGATTTTTACGATAAGCTAAAGTCAGTCTCAAGGGGGTACGCGTCGTTTGACTATGAATTCCTGGAGTACAGGGCCACAGATCTGGTCAAAGTGGACATACTTGTCAACGCGGAAAAGGTGGACGCACTGTCAATGTTGATCCACAGAGAGAAATCCCAGCAAAGGGCCAGAAAAGCCTGTGAAAAGCTCAAGGGTGAAATTCCGAGACAGTTGTTCAAAATACCCATCCAAGGGGCCATAGGCGGGAAAATCATCTCAAGGGAGACTGTGTCGGCCCTCAGAAAAGACGTTACAGCCAAGTGTTATGGAGGAGATATAACCAGGAAAAAGAAGCTACTGGAGAAGCAGAAAGAGGGCAAGAAGCGAATGAAGCAGGTTGGAAATGTGGTGATACCCCAAAGCGCTTTTATGGCTGTGCTAAAAGCCGATGAAGATGAATAGGTAATATGAGCGTACCAGGAGGCTCTGCCTGTAAACAAGTTCATATGCAAGAGGAACGGTCACATCAGAGGCGATCTCTTCCCCTGTGTAGTAGACTTATGTTGAAATAGTAATTATAATTAATGTTGTACGTTTCTTTCCATTCTCTTTTGAAGAGCTTTGATAATGGGTCTTGGAGGCCGTTCAATATGAATACGCCATTTGGTTCCAGTGTATTTTCCTTTGATTGTGGGGGCCAATTTTACCCGGCCGGTTCCGGTGATCCCATCAAGCCATTTCGGCCCCTGCTCATGACCTTGGCTTTCAAGCGCGACCATGCCCGCCCCTAATTTCTTTACTTTCCACTTTGCCCCGGTGTAAGGCCTGTTTGGATGAGGCGCCAATCCTACCATCCCTTGAGCGGTTTTCCCGTCCAGCCAGCTTTCGCCACGCCGAGACCTTCTGAGGCATTGCAAGCCTATGATATCATGTCCAAATCGTTTAATGAACCACAACGATCCTGAGGCCGGGCCACCCTTTCTCCTGGAAAGGCTCACAGTCCCATTCAATGGGTCCGCTCTGAGCCACTTATTGCCCTTTTCATGACCGAGACACTCAAGGGCTATGACATCGTTCAAAATAACCGGTCGGGATTCATCTCTGTTCCTTAACCTGGAAAGGTTCAGCTTTGGCCTTTCCAGTAGTCGCTTTGCAATAGTCCTGGTGGGCCGGTTCCCATCCAAAGGCTTTAGGGTTATCTTTTCAGGATGTTTATAAACACTGCCCTGACGAGATTGCGGTATGTTGATTTTCAGGGTCTTTTCTTCCAAGCCCTGGGCCTGAAGTTTAATTTTCAATTCTTTATCCACAGGGATATTTTCCATAATAATCAGACCGTCCGGGCCTGATTCACCCAACTCCTTTTCCGCGATAGATGCTATGATTCCTGGGGCTGATGTCTTGAGTATCAGTGTGGATTCGGTTTTCTTGGATTCTCCTGGGTCTGCGAGAGATTCTTTGATGGCCGCGAGATTGATTTTCGCGTCCGACTTCACGGCCAAGGGGAACTTGCCCACAAGGGACCCTTCCAATTGGGGATGTTGCACGCCCTTTGTCTGTTTCACTGTCTGACCATAGACATAATGATAGGTTTCATCCAAGGTTACTATTCCGTCTCGGTCCTTGTCTGAAGCGCCTTTGAGACCTTTGAGAAGGAAGTGGGTAAAAACACTGTTATCTATTCCAGGCATTTCCAGTGATACCTGGTCAGGCCTGCTCGATGTGATTATCACTTTTCCTGATGATTCCGAGAATTCCACGAGAAATTTTTTAAGCGCGACCTTTGATGACTTTATTCCCATCCTGGAGAATCCTCCCGCGTGACAGGAATCGGCCATTAAAACAACCCTTTTCGCGTCAAGGGCCTTGATGAATTCAAGACCGCTCATTCTTACGGCAGTTGCCTGCAAGTTTTCCGGGTCTGAGTCATAGGTAAGAAAGAAAAATTTACCGGGCAGGTATGGGTCTTCAGCGCCATGGCCACTGAAAAAGAGCACAATGGTGTCATCCTTGCCCGCCTTGCGCAGCCCATAATACAGTTCCTTTTCCACCGAGGCCTTTGTGGCTTCTTCATTTATCAATAATTTTACATTAGCGCTGTTGAACAGTTGTGAGTGATTTGAAAAGAATGCGGCAATGTCTTTAGCGTCTTTTGCTGAAAGTTTAAGAGCTGGGATTGAAGGGTTTTTATATTTAGCCACTCCTACTATCAGAACGTGCAAGTTCCCCAGTCGAGAATCCTTAGAAACGCTTTCGCCGGAGTTCCAGGTAATCGGCGGTTCCGGCCCATCCCCCGCGCGAGCCGCCGGGTTTGAACAAAGAACCAGAATCATCGGTATGAGCAATAGAATAGCCCACTTTGAGGGGCGCGGTGTTTGCATATTTACTCCCTCTCATTTGCGGGAATGGATACGGGCCTTCTGATTTCAATGATTCTAAAAATCTACCCTTAACCTTCATTTTATCCGATTTTATTATAAATCTCTAAACCAAATGAATCACCAGGCGCGATAATCATTATTGCACGTCGCTATTGAGCGGTAGGGGATTGGCGCATTCATATTAAAGATTTGGAATGGCGACTGGGAATATTGGGAGCTTTATATTAGCCGCGCTTTTTAAATTATTGACTTAAATTAGGCGCTATTGGGCGGCTTAAAATATTTATGGGCGCCACGATAATATATAAACGCAATGCGGTTCTCCGTCTCTCATGCATTGGGTGTGATGGGCCTGTGGAAACTGCCCCCCGAACTCTTTGGCGAATTCCAATAAGATCCCTTCATTTAATGCGCAGTTGTAAGGTAGGCTATATTCTATGGTTAAGCTGCGTGTTGACCCTTCCTCAATCTTACCTACAATATTCCAAGAACCGTAGACATTTTTGGAAAATTCGCCATGGACCTGATTCAATTCAGTTATTGCCCCTTGAACTGAGGTGATGTCTTGGGATGAGAGATATTTGTCCATTAAATCTCTTCCAAGCCTCCTGCCAAGGTGGATAATAGATTCCCGGTTATCCAATCGGGTCTCAGCATATGCGGCCAAATCCACATAAAGGCTGACAGGATAAAACTCATCTTCATCCAGCCCCTGTAGTTCGTGATATCTTTGAAACTCATCCAGTTGCGGCCCTTGTTCAATGAAAATGTCAACAAGACATTTTAAGGCTTTCCCGGATATGCCGCCCTGCATGGCGCACTCTCCTTGATTAAGGAACCAACCTGGCCCGTGGCTTATTGAAGCTGATTTCATACCGTTTAATAGCAAAAATGGCGCCAGATGAGTCAGATGGGTATTGGCGACAACCAGAGCAAGCCTTGCCGATATTTTCCTAATCATATAAGATTGTTTTCAAATGAATTATTGTGGCTGGTTCGCACATTAATCATATTAGGCTTTTTCAGAGCAGTATTATGCGATGTGGAAAACACACGCGAGTAATGTTAGATTATGTGGAATACACATATCCAGATTTTTACATCTCTTTTACATTCCTTTTACCTTTGGATGACAATCGCTAATGAACAATGGACCAAAATGGCGTTGTGACTTCAAAAACAGCCGGCGCGATTATTCATGATCATTTTATTAATCGCGGCCGGAACCTCTCAACATTTTTTCAAACATAAGGAGAACGCCATGAAAAATTCGACTTTAATTAAAAAAATGTCCAAAAGTCCCATATGCTTTGCATTGGGCCTGATTGTTGCGTTGTTCGCTCTGGATTCCAATCAAGTTCAAAGCTCCACAGGCAAAAAGCAGGTTAAGTGTAAAGTGGAACTTGAAAGGAGTGTTTTGCCCGCGGAAAAGGTTCAGAAATCGGTGTTGAAAGTCTCTTTGGACGCGATGAAACATGAGAAATTGACCAATAGACCAAGAATCAATCTGGGCATTGCCCTGGACAGGTCGGGCTCAATGGCAGGGGAGAAGCTTCGCAGGGCAAAGGACGCGGCCATTGAAGCCCTCACAAGGCTTGATGGTCGGGATATGTTCTCTTTGGTGGTTTATGATGACAATATAGACACAATTGTTCCAGCCCGGGATGTTAAGGGTATATCCAGTATAGTCAGTAAAATTAGCGAAATTACCGCAGGTAACAGCACAGCTCTCTTTGGCGGGGTCAGTCAAGCCGCGGCTGAGGTTAGAAAGAACATAGACTCTGGATTTGTGAACAGGATCATTTTGCTGTCTGACGGCCTGGCAAATGTGGGCCCCAAGCGTCCTGAGGATTTGGGGCGCCTTGGAGCGGCTCTGGCAAAGGAGGAAATATCTGTTACAACCATAGGAGTGGGAACCGGTTACAATGAGGATTTGATGACAAGGCTCGCGCAGAGAAGTGACGGGAACGCGTATTTTGTGGAAAAGGCCGATGATTTGCCTGGGATTTTCAAAGCTGAACTCGGGGATGTCCTGAATATTGTAGCCAAGAATGTGGAACTTACCATTATATGCCCTGATGGTGTTAAACCGATCAAGACCATCGGAAGGGACGCCAGAATAAATGGCCAGGAGGTTAATCTGTCATTAAATCAACTCTATGGTGGACAACAAAAATATGTGATGCTCGAGGTGGAGATATCAAAGACAAAAAAAGGAGAGAACAAAGAGATAGCCTCTGCAAAAGTAATCTATGATAACGCCGTGAAACAAAGTCGAGAAGAGGCGAGCGCAAAAGGATGGGTGGCTTTTAGCGACAACTTGGAAGAGATAAACAAATCCATCAATCTGGATGTGCTAAGGGATTATCAGAT
>CAZFJT010000214.1:0-6111 GCA_964519135.1 uncultured Syntrophales bacterium
GTCAGAGACTCTCCCAGTGGCAGCTTAGACTCTTCCAGCAAAGCGCCAACCCCTGATGAACGACAAATATGGCCCAAATCAGATGATAGGCCGTCTGAAACATCTATGGCCGCATGACGGAATCCTGAATCGGATAGGATTTTAGATTCTTCGAGGTGAGGTCTTGGGGATAGGTGCGCCTTTACCAGATCAGGGAATAGTTGTGCCTTTTCTTTATCTCCGCTTAGAAGCAGATCAAGGCCGGCAGCCGAATCACCCAGTTTTCCTGTGGATATAATGAAATCTCCTGGTTTGGCCGCGCTCCTGTATAGAACACGATCCTTTGGCGCCCTGCCTGTAACCGTAATATTTATCACCAGATCTGAAGCGCTTCCTGTTGTGTCTCCACCGAGCACATTGCAATCATGTTTTTTCGCGAGATCCCACATACCTTTGTATAAGCCGTCCAGCCAATCCACATCCACCCTTTGGGGAACAGCAAGGCTCACAAACACGTCCAGAGGAGCAGCGCCGCAAGCGGCCATATCCGATAGATTGAGAGCAAGGGCCTTGGCGCCTATTGTCTCAGGGTCGGCCCATTCCATGAAAAAATGGACCTTTTCCACCATTAGATCTGTGGTTAAGAGTAAATATTCCGGGCCGCCCAGGTCCATAACAGCGCAATCGTCACCGATACCTTTTACGACCCCTGAATTCCTTATGAGGCTAAAAGGCTCTATCCTGTCAATGAACCCGAATTCACCCATATCTGAAAGTTTCACTTAAACAGCCTTCTTGGCTTTTGCAGCCTGAATCTTTTCAACAATCTCTCGAGCGGCCGCCTCTGGATCGTCCGCTGATGTGATGGCCGATACCACGGCCACATTGTCGGCGCCGGCTTCTATTACAGCTTCCGCATTGTTCGCGTTTATGGACCCTATGGCAACCAGGGGCATGTCAGTGGCCGACCTTACCCTTTTCAGTCCTTCCAGCCCCCATGCCTTTTCAAGCTCAGGTTTTGTTGATGTGACAAATATCGGGCTCACCCCAAGGTAGTCCGCGTGTTGAACAGACTCGTGTGAAACATGCTCCATCTTTTCCACTGACAGTCCAATTATTTTACCTGGTCCCATGAGTTTCCTGGCAACCTCCACCGGCATATCCGTTTGCCCAAGGTGCGCGCCGTCCGCGTCCAGGGCCATTGCCACATCCACCCTGTCATTTATTATAAACGCCACATCATGACCTTTAAGTAATCTCTTCACCGCCAGACCTTCATTATAGAAATCGAGCGTTGATAACTCCTTTTCCCGCAATTGGACCACAGATACTCCACCTTTAACCGCGGCCTCAACTATTTCAAGAAAGGGACGTCCCCTGGAAAGCATCCTGTCCGTTACAAGATGAACACAGAACGACCGTATATCTCTCAAGTTTCTTCTATCCTTGCGGTCGCGGACACTTGCGCGGGAGTTACAGCGTATAACTGATCCACGGTGTTTATCCAGAATGTGCCGGGCCAGTCGGTCTGCATGCCCGCCTTTGCTCCGGCCACCCCGAAAAACGCCAAGCCGTACGCGGCCGCCAGCAATGGATCCTCTTCCACTGCAAGGAAAGCCCCCACAATGACACTTGCCGCGCAACCTGTTCCAGTGACCTTAGCCATCATATGATGCCCACCGGTGATCACAAGAGATCTGTCCCCGTCTGTGACGAGATCCCTTTCACCTGTTATGGCGACTACTGTTCCCAATTCATTGGCTATGGTCTTTGCCGCGTTTATTGCGTCTTCCATTTTGTTGATGGAATCGACTCCCTTGGTCTTACCGCCCTGAGGAGAAATAGCGAGTATTTCGGACGCGTTTCCCCTGATAACAGAAGGTTTTGCAGTTTCGAGTATCTTTTTGACGGCAGAGGTCCTGAAATTAGTCGCGCCTGCGCCCACAGGATCCAAGACCCAAGGTTTCCCAGCCTTATCCGCCAGTTTCACCGCCATCACCATGGCCTTGATCCATTCGTTGGACAAGGTCCCTATATTGATAACCATCGCGCCTGGAAAGGCCACTATCTCTTCCATTTCCTCTGGCGCGTGGGCCATTATGGGAGCTGCTCCCATTGCCAGCAAAACGTTCGCTGTAGAGTTCATCACAACATAATTGGTGATACTATGCACAAGCGGGTTTGATTCCCTTATGCGGCCAAGTGCTGCTCCGGCGGCCTCCGCGTAATCAATCATCTTAGAACCTCCTGAAATATAACCTGCTCAGAAATCTATGAAAGTCAACTTCAAATCAAAAAGATGATAAGCTCGTCTTGGCGCGCAGTCGCCGAAAAGCGCCGCGCGAAATTGTAAAATGTGCGGGCTGTTGACCTTAGTGATTGACATTCACACAAGATACAATTTTCTGCGAATTTTCAGTAAAAGCTCGCTATTTCCCAAAAGGCTCAGCATAGGAGCATCATTCATTATTAAAAGATGATTTAATGATTACCGCGACTGAGTCTCAAAAATACGGACACAAATACCCTTGATATTTTCGCTCCCAGGGAATAATTATATGTAGGACAGACCTTGTTGCAAGGTTTCTGCAAATACAACGTCGGATCACGGAATTCCAAAATTATCCGGCGTTTATTACCTATATCTAAATTCTTTAGAATATGGATAACCAAGGAGGCCTCCCTATGAAGGATACTAGTGTATTTTTTAATCCTTTCAGATTGATCAGCCCTAAACTCGACACAGAGGCCAGCAGACTTGAGGAGATGTTCGATAGCCCGCCTGAAGAGGTCACATGCCTGGAAGAAGGCTTGCTGGTTATGATGGGCAAGATCATCGAGATGACTAAGCTGGTCTCCAAGGCGATCATAACAGGCGATACCGCCAAGATGGATGCGGCTGACAAACTTGGAGAGGAGATACACTCTGAAGAAAAAGAACTCACTGACAACGTGGTTGTATGCGCTCCCCAGGAGACCACAGGAGAGCTGCTCAAGGCCGTGGTATTATTTCCGGGCCATCTTGAGAGGGTCGGCGATCACTTGGAGAGCATGGTCAATGTGAGTCGTATCAAGGCAAAACAAGGCGTGCTTTTTATTGACAAAACAAATAATGAGCTGAATCAGATCTTTGACCAGCTCATCCAAATTTTCACGAACTTCAAAGACGCGTTGGCCACAGGCAACAAGGATCTTCTGAATTTGGTGATTAACGAGGACAAGAGCTTGAGATCCTTGATATGGGAATTTCAAGCGGCTTATGAGGACAGGCTCCTTGAGGGTGTTTGCTCTCCGAAGTCCGCATCATTGATGCTGGATATACTCGATTCAGTGAGGTATTCGAACACCCATGTTAGAGATATGGCTCAAACACTGCTGGACCTGGATAAAAAGCAGGCTTAGTTATAGAGCAATTTGAAAAATATTAGCCAATCGTATTTCTTGTTACATAGGAATACAGTACAAGACGGGCCCAAAAGACCCCCTCAAACAGGGGGTTTTTTATTAATTACCCAAACCATTCCTGGAAAGGTAACGCTTGAGGCGCTTTTCATACATTGGCCATACCAGCTTATACGCGCCTGGTATTGCGCCTCTTTCTCTGAACTCGCCCACTATTTGAACAGCCCTGTCAGTTAATTGGGAGCGTTGAGTCTTTTCCTTATTTGCTTGATAATCCCTTATGTCCGAATACATCACCATGGGTATGCACCCTGTTGATGGCGACTTAAAAGCTTGGCAAGCTCTTTTATATATGGTCTCAAAGGGTTCATCATTAATGTTTCCAAAACTTATCTCAGTGGCTTCACAGGGCTGAACTTCGCCTGTGGAAGTTATGAACAGATACTCGAATCTGCACTGGCAGCCCAAAGCTGGGTCCTTTTCCAGCCAGGTGGAAAGACCGCTGATCTGAGGATGAAACCTGAAAGCCCTATCTTTGTGCAATTCCTTTTGCAACCGCTCAAGCGCTTTACTATGGGGTTTGACTCCCTTGCAAGCCTCCCTGCCTGACGGCTTGACCTCCATGATTCTAATCTCTCCAACTCCCAGGTCCCTGGCCATATTGTAGTACTTAATAAAATTCTCCCTGTCTTCAAAATCATCTGGTGGAACAAGGGACAGACAAGTATATACCCCCGCGTTTTTGAATGCGTTTATCGCGTTTACCGCGTTCTTAAAAGCGTTTGGATTTCCCCTGAGCCTATTGTGTATATCAGGATCATAGTGATCCAGGCTCACCCACACTCCGAACAGCCCGTTGTCCTTGAGTTCCTTGGCCCTGTCCAAGGTAACTCCGAACCCTGTTGTGAACATCCAGAGACAGGTCTCAGGATCCACGCTTTTCACAAGCCTCAAGAACCTGTCGTAACGAAACATTGGCTCTCCGCCGTGCAGTATGATACTGGCAACCCCAAGGCCCTCAATGGTCTTGATAGTGTCCTTTAGGAGATCTTCGTCCAGATCATCTTCAGTCTTGCTCTGCGCGTTTGTGGAACAAAACTCACACTTATAAGGGCATTGGTTTGTGGTTGATATGGAAACGATCCCCGATGGCAGTTCTCTCATGTCCAGAGTGTTGATATAATTGGAGAGTCTCTTGTCCAAGGCCTTTGACGGGTATGGGGGAAATGTGCTGTCAATTATGATCCTATTACCGAACCGCACTGGATATCTTCTCTTCAGAACTGCGTTCTCCAGAAATGTCATTTTTACGTAATTGAATAGGCTATCCATTGGGGTCAGCTTCTTTTTTCGCCTGATAGCCCTGTTTCCTGGGTCAAGGAGCATTTTTGTGGCCCTTAGAAACAAGAACCAATAAACCAAAAGGATCCTTAGACCTGTTATATTTTTTGCTTCCATATTCGATTCTTCCATAAGGAATTCCTTTTCAATATTTACCACTCCATATCAAGATCGAGATTCATGTTGACTTTTCAATTAATTAAGACTCAAACTCCGTTGATCATATATGAATTGATGAACCGATTTTCTCAATGGAGCGCTGCAATTTCACGGGCCACTTTTTCCAGGGATTCCATATTGCGGCCGCTTAGGAATAAATCCACAAATGGCAGAGCTGCGCTCATACCCCTGCATATAGGTTCATAGCCCCTGCTCCCAAGCAATGGATTTATCCAGAGTATTCTATGGACCTTCGCGCTTAAACGGCCCATGATCTTCTTTAGTTCTTCAGGATCTCCCCTGTCCCAACCATCAGAGTGGATAATCAGAACCGTAGAAGGCCTGAGCAGTTCCGACGACCAGGATTCACTGAATGTTTTCAGAGCGTCCCCGATTCTGGTTCCTCCAGACCAGTCCTGTACCATCTTCGCCACTGTATCCATTGCCCCTCGGAATGTTGGCGCTTTAAGAGCCCCTGAAATATGAGTGAGCCTTGTTGCGAAAACGAATGTCTCCACTTTTGTTGGTAACGCGTCCAACTCCCTGATAAAGCGGAGGGTGAAATTCAGATAAGGGTTCATTGAACCGCTAACATCACACAGAAAAACCAAACGCCTTATTTTTCGCCTAGGCTTCAACAAAGGGACCTCAAGGATTTCTCCACCGTATTTTGCGTTTCTCCTGAGCAGCCTCCTGAAATCGAACCTATTGCCAAACATAGAGAATCTCTGCTTCCTTTTGATCCTTCTCTTCAATGATTCGACTATCTCTGATATGAATCGTTCCATTCTCTTGTCCGATCCTATTGGTATTTCCTTAAAATCCATGGACCGCAGGACTTCTGTGCTGGAATGGATAAAGTTCGCAGCGGTTTCCTTAAGATATTCCTCTTGGGAAGAAGCGTCAGTGAGCTCGGAAATAATAGGTTGGTCATCTGGACCTGAAGATTCGCTATCTCCTTGATAATCTTGCTCACATTCCTTGTTTTGTTCACATTGGTCGCCTATGGGCCACTGGAACCAAAATTCTTCAAACAGCCTGTCAAAGCTGACCCTTTCAGCCTCGTCATTAACGAGACTACATCTTAAGCAGTTTCTCACATTATGGGGGTCTTCAATCCCGATAAGCTCCAATGACTTTGTCGCGGTGATCAAACTCGGAACACTTACTTTGAAATTATGGTCCCTGAGAATTTTGCCGAATCGCAATATCAATGATGTAATGGAGTTA
>CAZFJT010000215.1:0-6103 GCA_964519135.1 uncultured Syntrophales bacterium
AGAGGACTGTTACCTGACAGAAAGGAAATAGTTGGCCTGTTAAGGGAAGAGATCAGGATCAAGGTCTTGGATACTGTGGAAAAGTTGGTCAAGGAAGAGATAGATCGACTCACATCTGATATATACTCATAGATTATAAACCTATTACCATAAGAAACAATGCGCGGCCTTTAGTGGAAAAGACCCATAGACCGCGCTTTCCCCCGTGGATTATCCATACTATCGTTTTTTCTCCAGAGCAGCGAGTATTGGACAATTGGCGCAAGGTACACTCCTAAAGGGCTTAATATTTTCATGCCCCTTGGATTTGGTCTTTGTCTTTGTTTTGCCGGCTATCTCCAGGCATGTCTTTGCCGTCCATTTCCCTTTTAGTGGTTTGCATTCCACCATTTCATTGGCTTCCATCCAGGAATGGGCGTCTTTATAGACCATTTTTACGCTCCAGTAGGCGGGTTTTACACCCTTCAACCGCACATGGTAAATAAAATAAAGATTGGGAAATGATTAGAAAATAGACACTCCCCCTTTATTTTATTTTACCCAATCAGGACATGAAGTCAAGATTTATGGTTATACGTAATCCCTGTGTTGTTTGCGGCTAATCGTTCTAGGGCGTGTAACAGAGCAGAAGTAAAACACGATCGCATAAATAACAACCGCAATGGAAAGGTCATTCCGAGGAGCGAAGCGACGTGGGAATCTCGGGAAAATTAGGAATCGTATCGAAAACAATAACTACATGGTCTAAACCATGAGATTGCCACGAGCCCTTGGAACGGGCTCTCGCAATGACGAAAAGGTTTTGCGCCTCCTGACCCTGCAAGCCAGAGCTTAGCAAAGTCCGCTCAAAATGACCCTATTGTATCTATCATATGCGCTCAAGAAGCAGGGGCGCGTAATTGATTGTAAAGGCTATCTCAGATCAGGATAGGATCCCTATATTGCTTAATATATTGTCCACCGCTCTAAAGGCCGGAGCGTCACTGCTTATATTTATCAATGGCGAACCTTGAAGATCCAGCTCCACCAGTTGATCATCAAATGGGATAATACCTTCAGGTTTAAAGGGAAGTTTATCAATTTCAGAGCGCACATTATCAGGAAGTTGTCCAACCTCTCCTTGGGCCCTGCTTATAACAAGGTGTTTATTGTGAATTCTTCCACCCAGTTCATCAATTAACTCGACTATTCTCCCTATTGTTCGCAGACTTCTAGGCGCTGGGTCCGATATTATAAACAGGTGATCCACCTCTTCTTCAGTGCGCCTGGAAAGATGCTCCATTCCCGCCTCATTGTCTATTACTATGGTGTTATAACTTGAGGTGACCTTTGTTATTATATCCCTTATGAGATGATTGGCCATACAGTAGCAGCCTGGGCCTTCTGGTCTGCCCATGGACATGAAATCAAAATCCTTCATCTCTTCCAAGGAAGCCTGGATTTGATATTCCATGAATCTGTCCTTGTTCATACCGCCCGGTATCTCATCACCCATTTTCCTCGTGTCTTCCCTGATGCATCCAACGGTCTTGGGCTCCCTGACCCCCAAAACTTCATGCAGATTGGAATTGGAATCAGCGTCAATGGCCAGCAGAGGCTTGTTTCCGGAATCTATGAGAGATTTAATCATAAGCGCGCAAAAGGATGTCTTGCCAACCCCCCCTTTGCCCGCTACCGCCATTGTTTTGCCCATGTTTTCACTCCTATTTGTTTGCAGCCATATATAGTTACAGCCTCAAAAAATTCAGATATATCAGTTATTAGATCAATATATTCCCAGGATCCATCGCGTCCAGCTCTCCAAGAACCTGGTATACTTTTCCAGCAAGCTCGGGAGTCAAACCTGAGCACCCGCACGCAGGAGTTAATATTATCCTGGAAGTCAGGAGATCCCTATCAAGTCCACTTTCCACAAGCAAATCGATACCGCTTCTCACCCTTTTCACCGCCTCTTCAGCGGTTTCATCGCTGATTCTTTCATCATTGGGAACAGCCCCCCATGCTAGGACTCCCCCCTTGCCAAGGAATCCTTTCAACTTGTCCGCGTAAATCGGAATGGTCTCCATATAATCCACCGCGTCAAAATTGATTATCCTGGTTGAGGTATCCATTAGAATGCCCCAGTCGGTGTTTCCACAACAATGAACTCCTGGAATAGCGCCCGCGGCCAATGCCAGGTCTATGCAATCATTTAAAGAAGAAACCACATCTTCCCTGGAAACTCCCAGATAAGCCGATGATCCGTACGCGCTGAGGCTGGGTTCATCAAAGAATATTATCACATTATCAGCAAATTCCTTGACTTGCTCAATCAGCCAAACTGCCTTTAGGCCCATTCCCTTCACAGCCACATCTTTGAAGTTTTGATCATAAAAAACAGGCGTTTGATTCTGATCTGTGATCACCAGACTGAAACTCATCGGACCGGTCACGTGAACCTTAATCACCGGTAATTTGGCGTTAGTAGTCTTCAAATGATCCAGGAAACCGTGTATTCCTTCTCCATATTCTGGACTCACAGCAAAGGACTTTGCCGGGCCGCCTTCCATAACGGACAGGTATTCCTCGAAAAAAGATTGCACTGCCTCGCCTGTGCTATCTGATGTGTCAAAGCTCTGTTTTCCTGATTCCTGATCAATATGGAAGCAGGGCAATCCTTCTGTGAATTGTATCCACATTTGTTCCTTTGGGCTGAGTCTTGATAATTGCGGGGGATGCGGAGCATTCTTGAGGTTACTGGTTATAAGTTCTACCGCGTCTTGAGAATTCGTGTGTGGCAGACTGCCCACAGCGGTTACAAGATATCTTGGCAGATACGCGGTTTCGGAATATTCATTCATAGTTATATTTCCCTTACCTTTCGAGTTTTCCGATCTTTTTGGCAGCGATCTCGCTCCTCCATCCCATGAACGGATATCAGGGCTTGAAAAGGCGGATAGAATAATTTTATAATATTATGACATAATTAAACATATTAAAGACGCCTATCATACAGATTGGCGCAAATTAGACCGGCATGTCCATATATAGAGGTAATCAATCACCGCCATAACTGTCAAGGAGACCTTGGACCCACGAACATGGGGCGCCTTGGCAAATGGTTGTCCAGCCTGGGTCAACAGCAATGAGAGCATTTTCAAAGAGGAATCCCTATGTCTGAAAATAATAGGATCTGGATTCATAAGACAACGTACACTTACAGTATTTCCCCTCCGGATAGAGAGATTGAGACGATCTGGACTAAACGCGATGGGTGGGGTTATATCAAATCCAAGGACATGTGGGTCATGTCACACACTAACCTTGAGGAACTCAAAGCATTGGGGTACCAGGAGATAAAAACCGATCAGGACCCTTTTGTGAAGATTTGTCCATTTTGCGGTATGCGCTGTGAATTCATACCCGGCTCGTTGCTCGTTAAACATATCAGGGAATGCGGGGGATCCGGAGATGAGTGGATAAAGATAGAAGAAGCTATGATAACGGATATTAGACGCCGACAATTCGAAGAAAAAATCCTTGCTGAAATAAAAAGACAAAAGGAAGAAGAAGAGGAAAGGGAGCGCAAGGAGAGGTTTGGCAAGATCAGGGAAGAAGCTGTGGCAAAACAGATGGCAAAAGACAGGAAAAAGAGACTGAAACAGGAGGCCAGAAATGCTTTAAGAAAGGGAGTTCCTGCAAAAAAATAAAAAAAATGGGGACGCGTGGGCGTCCCCCAAGATTAGGAGGAATTGGGGCTTTTTTTTAGAGGGGCCAATTCCGTCCCCTCTTGGCAGGCCAGGGTCGGTTATTCCCGGCCTGGAAGAGTTGCGGCGCCGGCCCTTTAAGACCGACATCAGTATGGTTGGCGATAAACGTTGTTCCTTGGTTTCTTATATCAACAATTTTAAGCCTGTTATTACCAGTGGGATCCGAATATTGGCACATCAGAGCCTTTTTTACCTGCGCTCGCGTATGCGGTCCCCACCTTACTATCATCCGCTGAACCATCAGTCGCTTTCAGGGTCCCCGCGACCATTCTTACGGGTTCACTGTAAAGGGCCTTAGCCAGTGAAAATGTGTCCTGAGCATTACTTAAGAAAGGTAGTGGCGGAGGAGGAGGAGGAGCGGGCAAACCCATGGGCGCCACTGGAGCGTATTGATTGCCTGGACCATATGGTCCGCATCCAGTCGGTCTACATTTTGAGATCTTTTGGGGTGGAACGCATGGGGCCGCAGCGTACATGGGAGGTGGAGGCGCAGGAGGCCCGCAATATCTCGGCATACTGGGAGGCCCAAGCGCGGGAGGCGCCAATATCCCACCCATCAACATCGCGGGAATCCCTATTATCGTACCGCAAATGCTTGCGCACATACCAAGGCACCCACCGATTAATTGTACGCAACTTGGTAGAGCCGGACTTGGTGGAGCGCACATAGGGGCAGGAGGATAACATACAGGTGGGCCCCCGGCCGTAGATATAGAGGCCATAGGGGTGATGGACGTTGTAAAAATCAAAGCAAGACAAACCAATATTCTTAAAACCATACCTTATCCTCCTTTAACGGACCTTCAATTAAAGCTTGAGGGCGTAACTCAAGCGCAAGACCACTTGATTTCAAGTACTTGCAAGGCCTCATTGACGGAAGGCTTTAGCATGGCCCCAAATGACTGTCAAGCAAAAATATTAAAAGTCCATGATTTATCCTCTAAAGCGCCAGCCATAAATATTTCGACAATATATGTATTTGATTAAACACGCTTTTAATGATATAATCCTTTACATTAACTCTTGAAAGAACCGGCTTATGTCATGACGGTAGATGAGGTATAATAAGAATATGCGCAGATCGCTTCCCCTAGCCATACTGTTATTAATAATCTCTATGGCGCCGACCCAGGGCCAGGAGATGGGCGCGCTTGAACAATACAACGCGGGAGTTGACGCTCTTAAAGAGAACAGGCTGGATGAGGCGATAAACCATTTCAATAAGGCCTTGGACAAGGACCCTTTGGATCATTTGGCTTATAATAACAGAGGGGTGGCCTTCAAACGCAAGGGCATGTTCGACCGGGCCATAAAAGATTACAACAAGGCCCTGGAGATTCGGCCCGGATATGCCTTCGCGTTGGCCAACAGGGGAGCGGCCTATCTTAAAAAGGGGAATCTGGATGCTGCCCTTAGGGACCTAACCGCCGCGGTAAAGAGAAGCGGCAGGGATAGCGTCATCAGGACCTCACTGGCTATAGTTAAACGTGATCAGGGAGATATTGAGGGCGCCACAAAGGACCTAAAAAGGGCCATCAGGCTCAATAGGCTTAACACCAGGGCCTACATCGAGCTTGGCAAAATATACGAAGCAGAGAACAACTATGATGAAGCCAAAAACACATATCAGATGGCGGTGCGCTATCTACGCAAAAAAAAGAAGGATGACCAGTCCGCGAAGTTCGAACAGAAGATTGTAGCCCTAGATAGAAAGGTGGCTACGGAGCTATATATAAACGCGCTAAACCAATACAGGGCCGGAGACGTGAACAAGGCAATAAAGACCTGGTCCAGATCAATAGAGCTGTACCCTTACTTTGTACGCGCTCTAAGAGATAGGGGCTTGACGTACCACAAAAAGAACGAGTTTGAAAAAGCCATAAGCGATTTTAACAAGGCGTTGGAGGTGGATCCCAACAATTCGGAGCTCTATCGCATAAGGGCTGACGCGCTATATAAGCTTGGCAAACAGGAACAAGCTCTGGAGGACTATGCCACAGCGTTAAGATTAGACCCAAAGGACGCCATTGGATACAACAACAGGGGTATGATACTCCATGAGGCCGACCGGCTTGATGAGGCCATTGGAGACTATTCCAAGGCCATTGAAATAGAACCCACAAACCCGACTTTCTTTGAAAACCGTGCGCTCATACATATTGCAAAGGGAAATGACAAAGAAGCTCTCAAGGATTATGAATCAGCGTTAGCCCTGGTAAAATCACCGGAAAGAAAGCAGGGGCTTCAAACTAGGATCCAAGAATTGGGGCGAAGGCTTACTATGAACAATAATAATTCCGCACAATTTGATGCGGGAAACAAAAAAGATTCCCGAGGCCCGGTAGGTGTGGTGG
>CAZFJT010000216.1:0-4252 GCA_964519135.1 uncultured Syntrophales bacterium
AAAAATCAGGAAAAGATGACATTTCTCACAGGCTATGATTACCCGTTCGCTCTGTTGGAGCAGAAGGCCGGCATAGACGTCATACTGGTGGGAGATTCCGCTGGTATGGTGGTTTATGGCATGGATTCAACTCTACCGGTGACCATGGATCTTTTGATTCCCCATGTGAAAGCTGTTCGGAAGGCTGCGCCTGACGCCTATCTTGTCGGTGACATGCCATATATGAGCTATCAGGTGTCAAAGGAGGAGGCCATAAGGAATGGGGGCAGGTATATGGCCGAATGCGGTTGTGACGCGGTAAAGCTGGAGGGCGGACGTGAGATGGCCGATACCATAGAGGCAATGTCCAACGCTACCATACCTGTAATGGGGCATATTGGGCTTACTCCCCAGGCTGCGGCTCAATTGGGAGGCTTCAAGGCCCAAGGTAGGGACATTGAAACAGCCAAGAAATTGATAGAAGACGCTAAAATACTGGAAAAGGCAGGGGCTTGCTCATTACTGATGGAGGCTGTGCCTGCAGAGGTGGCTGACATAATAACCAAAAGGGCTGAGGTCCCCACCTTCGGCATAGGCGCAGGTCCCCACTGTGATGGCCAGGTCTTGGTAATACACGATATGTTGGGTATTTACGACAGAAAAGGTCCGAAGTTTGTCAAAAGATACGCGAATATAGGGGACGATATACTCAAGGCCCTATTGGAGTATAAAAGAGAGGTCTCAGAAGGGGAATTCCCTGCGCCTGAACATTGCTATCCAATGCCTGAGGAGGTGGCTCAACAGCTCAAGGAACTATATGAATAGGCGATTAATTCAATAAGAACAATATAATCAAGGGGTAATAAATGCGGGTGGCCATTGTTGGCGCGGGCGCGCTTGGTTCGGTATTCGGGGGGCTTCTCCATGAAGCCGGAATCGATGTTACGCTTATAGAAAGAAATCAAAAGACGGTTGAGTATGTCAGATCTGAAGGGCTGAAGCTTGAGGGAGTTTCAGGCTCAAGGACCATTCCGGTCAAGATTGAGGGCGCGAATTCAAAAGTGGATAGCGCGGACCTGGTTATAGTAATGGTAAAGACCTATGACACGCGATCAGCAATAGATACCATTTCCAAAGCTTTAGGACCCGAGGGAATTGTCCTCACCCTGCAAAATGGTGTAGGCGCGTTCGATATTTTGGAAGAAGCCTTTCCAGGCAGGACTCTGCTTGGAACAACAACTGTAGGCGCCATGGCCCTGGAGTCGGAATCATGCGCGCATACCGGCTTTGGCGATACTGTTTTGGGCGAGCCGGACTCAAGATTGTCCCAAAGGGCGCAGACTGTAGCGGATTTGATAGACAAAGCTGAGCTGGGCTCGGCCAAGGCTTCCGATAACGCCATGGGAGCGGTTTGGTCAAAGCTGGTAATAAATTGCTCCATAAACGCTCCAGGTACTTTGCTGAGACTAAAGAACGGGGACATCCCTTCTTCTGATTATGGAAAAAGGCTGATTAAAGAGATAGTGGAGGAATGTGTTGAGGTAATGGATAAAAAGGGCGTGAGTCTGACCTTTGACAACCCAATGGAAAGGGTCCTTGGTATATGTGAGTCCACTGCAGGGAATATCAACTCCATGTTCCAGGATATTAAAGCAGGCAGGCGAACTGAGATGGATTTTATAAATGGAGCGGTAGTCAGGGAGGGGGAAGCTCTAGGAGTTAATGTGAAGGTAAATGAAACATTGGCTCTTATGATCAAGGCCCTGGAATCAACAATGGATATAAGAGTTAGAGATTAAAGGATGAGGACCAGAGATCTTAAAATCCCTGGTCCTTTAGGGTAGGCTCTTAGAAGAAAGAGCTCACAAAAGCGAAAGGTAGGCCTATGATCTCTGTGGCTGCGGAGATGATCTCTTCTGAGATAGGGCTATCAGGCCCTTGGCCATAAGCGGCCTGTCTCGCGCTGGGCGCGAGCTTTATGGTCACACCATCTCTAACGAAACGTTCCGATTCATCCATTTGGGTTACAGGCTGGGAGACCTGCGCTCTTTGCGGCCTGGGAGGGTTGGCCGCGAAAGATCTGGGATGACGGTATGAACCGGCTGGAGTAGCCCAGCTATTACGGGTCACAGGCCTGACCTTTCTTACATCAACCCTTGAAGCGCTCTGGATTTTCCGGTCAGTGACAGGGGGTGTTCTCACACCAATTCTTGAATTTTTTCCTCGCCCACGATTGGGAGCCTTGTCCATAACAGGAGAGATGTTTCCTCCTGTTAATGTTTCCATATCATCGGATTCTGATTCACCCACTTTAGGTGGAGGCGGTTTGATAACCAAATCCTTTGATAATTCATTCTCATAATCATCAGAGGATGCCCTCATCTGTATGGGAGTCTCCAATTCTTTCCCACGTGCTGTATTGCCGTTGGGAGCAGGCGCCATTGCGTTTACATTCTCCTGGGAGTTGTCCACAGGCCTGCTCTGGACAGTGGGCATGTCAGCCATATCAGGATCCGGCAGCAGAGAGTCGGAATTCGCCGACATATCATTGTCATCGCTGTGGCTGGATTTGAACTCAGCTTTGACGATTGCGCCTGGAGGAATAAATGATCTTGTCTTCTGACGCGTGTCCTGGGCGTCCGACAGAACACTGAGATTGCCCGCGTACGCCCAAGGAGCGACGAATAGCGCCAGCGCCACCATCGCGGCCCAAGTTGATCGCATGATTTTATCTCCTTTCAAACAAGCGGCCCTAAAGGGCTTTGGGTTTACCTTGAATATAGGGGCTGGAAATAATCCCTCACCCCTGAAGTCGTCAGAGGACATATCATGGGCAAAATGTCATGTCAATCAAAAATGTTATAAGTAAAAATTAAAGTAAATTATAGACATTGGCCTAATACGGCTTGGGTTACTGATGTGCAATTATTCTAAATAATACAAAGAAATAAGGTGGATAAAACGAACATGCCCTGAACGTAAAGGTAGTAAACGCCATGACCCTGACTTGGGGTGTTGGCTTTAAAAAACCACCAAATCCTATTGAAATAATAGTTTAAATTAAAACATAAAAATGCGTGGGAAGCGGTCCGCGAAAATGATTGACAACACAAAAGAGTGCATTTAAAATGGTAGGATTTTAGAGTCTTATCATGGTGAGAACCTTTTTCACAGCCATTAGGGCAATTTAAAGCAAAAATTACCTGCAAAACTAGGCCAAAGGGGTTTAGATGACAAAGCGCGATAATGGAATCAGCCTAATGACTTGCTTATTTATTTCCCTTCCATGGACCAAGATGTTCGCATTAAAAGATCACCCGAAAAGACCCAGGAGTTGTAATGGTCCTATTTAGATCTAGGGAATACCCACATCAAATACTTGGAGAGATCAAAAATACAAGGAGGTCCTGTAAATGGCGGATAAAGAAATAAAAGAAGAGGCTCAAGCCCAGCAGGATCCGGTGAGTGATGAACAAGAACAAGCAAGCAACGGAAGGGAATCTAAGGAATTGGAACCGGTGGTTTCCGCAAAAGACCTTCCAAAGCCTTCCACCAGTCTTGACGCGCCGCGTAGGATAGCTCTTGAAAAATTAAGAGTAGCTTTAGCCGCGGAACTCCCCCCAATCACCACATTGAATGAGATAGAAGAGATCAATGGTAGGGCGGACTTTGACAGCCGCACTCCCCTAACGACTGTTCTGCTGGCCGCGCTTGAAGAAGCCGGTGGTGTAATGAGCCTGACCGACCTTGCCGAAAAAGCGGCTAAATTATGGAACAGGCCCTTTCCTACCAGCCCTTACAATAAGGAAGAGTTCATATATCTCGTGGTTAGAAACTCTGATTACATGCTTTTGGAATAGATCCCAAGGCGCGGCATATTGTCGTGGAAGTAGGGGGGGCAATATTATTGTTTAATTACAGGGATATGTTTCTAAATGGCGAAATATCGCCCATATGATCAAAACCTAGCGGCAAAATGAGAAACGAAGATAAATCAGTAAAAAAGTCCAATAATTGGTCGTAAGATATAAAAATTATTGATCAGAAAAAAAAGCCCCTAAAGGGCGCTCCCTGACCCCATGTTCGGGACAAGCTGATATTTACACTTGACACACTATATATTGTGGCGATAAAGATGCGTTCCACAAGATGATCTACAAAAAACAGGGATCATTTTGGAAATTGGTAGGCGATGTGGGACTGGCGCCCATTGCGCATTTTGACTTCAAGGGCGTTTTTTAGAAAAAAACAAATAAAAACCGATCACTGGGGG
>CAZFJT010000216.1:4262-4704 GCA_964519135.1 uncultured Syntrophales bacterium
ATAATCTCATTTTACTGTTAAAGGGTCTCTTGGGCTTGGAACAAACCACCCTATCGCGCCTATAAGATCCAGTCAGGCTGTAGGAGGAAATTATGCATGTTGCGCAAGATATAAAAGCTTTTCAAAAGGACAAGAAGAAGCGCCTTGAGACAACTGACATGGCATTATTTGTTAGGACCTCAAATGAGGCCATGGACGGGTGGGATCGCACGCGAATAATCGAAGCCCTGCTCAGGGAAACTTTAATAGATGAAGGGACAGCGGAAGATATAAGCCTTGAAGTTGAAAACGAGATAAAGAGGAGTGGTATCAAGGTTATCACAGCTCCCCTGGTTAGGGAGATGGTCAACGCAAAACTCCTTGAAAGGGGACTCGAGAGCCAGAGGCGACTTCACACCAGGTTGGGCGCGCCACTTTTTGACGTGGATCAATTGATAGCAAA
>CAZFJT010000216.1:4714-6103 GCA_964519135.1 uncultured Syntrophales bacterium
AAGGAAAACGCGAATGTGCCCCATGGCCCGGAGGCCACCAATCTCACGCTGGCTGAGAACATTAAGAAAGAGTATGCGTTGCTCCAGGTGTTTGATCAGGAGGTTGGAGACGCGCACATGTGCGGTGATCTCCATTTACACGATCTTGGGTTTGTTGACAGGCCATATTGCTCAGGTCAGTCATTGGAATATATTAAGAAATTCGGTCTCAATCTCCCGAATTCACTGGCAATGGCAAAACCGGCCAAACACCCTGAAGTGCTGCTCGCCCATATGGTGAAATTTGCCGCGGCCTTACAAAGCCACTTTGCAGGCGCCATAGGATGGGACGCAATAAACCTTTTCTTTGCTCCGTATTTACGGGATCTGCCCCAGAGAGAGGTAAGGCAGATCGCTCAGATGCTGATATTTGAGTTTTCACAGCAGGCTGTGGCCAGGGGTGGGCAGGCGATCTTTACTGATATAAACCTTTACTGGGAGATCCCAAAGCATTTTGAAGATGTTCCGGCCATTGGGCCGGGCGGAGAGTTCACTGGGCTCACATACTCGGATTATCTGCCTGAGGCCCAGAATTTCGTCTGGACCCTGTTCGACATATACAAAGAAGGGGACGGATCAGGTAGGCCATTCTTCTTTCCAAAGCCGCTTGTGCATATCACCGAGAGATTTTTCAAGACCCCTGGCCATGAAAAGTTCCTTAATCACATATGCGATATAGCCGCTGAAAAAGGGAATACGTACTTTGTTTTCGATAGGGGAGATACAGCAAAGATATCAGAGTGTTGCCGACTCTCTTTCAAGTTGGAGAAGAGTGATTTTGAAGACGCGAAATATCCATGGAAGATGCGCTATTCAGCCCTTCAGAACGTTACGGTGAACTTGCCCAGAATAGCATATGAGGCAAGGGGTGATGATACAAAGCTGTTTTCTCTGATAACAGAGAGAGTCAGCCTTGCCGCAAGGGCCCATCTGCAGAAAAAGGCCTTTATTGAAAAGCTTTTGGCTCTGGGTGAATCCGGACCGTTGGCGCTCCTGTGCATGGACCAGGACGGTGAACAGTACCTGAGAATGCGCAGAGTGACGTATCTAATAGGTATGGTAGGCCTCAATGAACTGGTCCAATATCATACAGGCGAGGAGCTGCATGAGTCTGAGGACGCAATAAAGTTCGGCCTAAAAGTGATCGCGCACATGAATATTGTGGCCTCAAGGTTGGCAAAAAAGCACAACATGAGATTTGTCCTGGAGCAGACCCCGGCTGAGAGCACCGCGTATAGATTCGCAAAACTGGACATGAAAGTTTACCCTGAAGCCCAAAGGGTTGTTAAGGGCTGCCTTACTGATGATGAAATTTACTACACAAATTCAACACTATTCAATGTATCCTCC
>CAZFJT010000217.1:0-6072 GCA_964519135.1 uncultured Syntrophales bacterium
AGCAAGGAAATTAATGCGTTCTTGAATATCATCCCAGGTAGCGTCTTCAGGAAGCCGCCGTATGGTCTCCATCGCGATTTCTTTGGTAGTCATTTAGCTCCCTCGTGGCAATTGTTCTAAATCCATGGTCAAGATTTGAATGGACCCTTCTTACTATCAGGGAAAACACAAAAACAGGGAGACACTCGCAAGTAGCGCCACCCTGCAGTTAAATTCATTTATATTTTTTGGTCCCAAGCAGGGGTGAATCCGTGTCTCCCCTTGTGATAAGGCTATACTAGAAACTATTTCAATATGGGACCATGAAAATCAAGGGTATCAAACAGGGATAAACTTGTCAATGGATCAATCTTCCCAAAATCCACCGCCTGTTTTTGTTGGAGGTATTTTTCATGACCCGTGAGTTGCAAGACTTTTATGAACTCGTGTTTGAGTGGGACCATTTGCAGATCATGTCCCTTTTCAAGATATTTATTTCGACTTTTTTACTTTCTTTGAGCCGCACTTCCCCTCTGAAGCATCGAACCCCATTTTAGACAAATTTCTTTTGTCAGCGAATGTTACAATTCTAATTAGTGTCATATAGGCTGGCCATCCTTGCTCGGGCTAAAAAAATATGTCGGTAATCCAGCAAGACTTGTAATCCCCAAAATGTGTTTTTCCTCTTCAAACTTTGATGGCGTTAGTCCTTGTGAAACGGCGTTTTCATCTCGTTGGTAATAGACGTTTTCTGAGAAAAGCATGCTATCTTTTCGATCTTTCAAGAACAACGAGTTTTTTTATTTATGATGCGCGATCAGGGCATACAACAAAGGGATAAAAGAAGCTGATACTTCTATTGTCATGAAGTCCCGTTGATTTGAACCTTAATCAAAAAAGTTATAATTATTCAAGACATTGTCGGCCCTAATAGGTTTTCCGGAAGCTGAGTCCGTGACTCGACCTTTGTAGGGGCCTGGGAAAGGCAGTTCACATCCCAGTACCGTCAATAAAAGCCCAATAAGAATGATCTTCCCTATTTTAGGGGCGAGTATCACTTCAAAGTCTTTCATGGTATTCATCAATTCTAAAGATACTAAATCCCTGGTGAGTCAGGTGTGAGAATGAATATCATTCTAATCATATCATTAAATCCTCAGCCAATTAAACCCTCTTCTCCTCGCAAGGACGCCCAATGTTAGTTATTATTTATGAATATTTTACTGTTCCGGACGTTCAGGTACGTTAGTTCATAATTCCCAACGAATGGAAAGTCTGTATTATTGGGAAGCGTGCGGAGCGGGATAGTTAGAAAAGCGTGACTGTTCCGGTTTTAAGCAGAATATAATATGTAATTGGAAGGAAAAGAGCTTGGATCAAAAACCCTAAAAACCACACCCTGGATACAAAGAATATGGGATAGATGTGCAGCAGTAGCGAGCCTCCCCAGAAACAAGCGGCTGCAATCGGACCGAAGAGTATGCCCACACATTGTATAAGGATGAGAATAGTCTGGGTTATGACAAAACCCGCGGGCTCAATAATAAACTTTTCTATGCGCCGCTTTCTAATTGCTTCATAGTCAACAGCGAATTCTTTACTAACCCTGGAAATATCCGTTCCTTCCAGATCAACGCCTTCCATGTTTGCGCCGGTAATGTTTCCGCCAGCAAAGCTGCAATGGGAGAGGTCCGCGTCTCTGAGATCAGCCCCTGAAAAATCGGCTTTTGTAAGGTTGGCGTTGGAGATGTTTGCAGATACCAGGGATGCGCCTCGCAGTTTAGTCTCCATTAGATCCGCTGATTTGAGGGTCGCGTTGTCCAGATTAGCGCCTGTTAGATCAGAGGAGCTTATGGTGGCCTTGGAGAGGTCGGCTGAGGTAAGCTTGACTCCTCCCATGGTCGAGCCTGAGAGGTTGGCTGATGAGAGTTTGGCGCCTGAAAGGTTTGCGTCGCTTAGGTCTGAATTCGGCGCCTGCAACCCGGATAAATTGGCTGATGACAAGTCCTCATTAGCTAGATCAGCGTCCTCAAGACTTATTTTCTGGAGTGCGCACTTTTCCAACAGGGCCTTTAGACTTGGGGCTTTTCCCTTATAGACAGGTATATCTGAACGGATGGACCTTATGACTATTTCCTGGCCGATTGTGGCAAAAGGCGCCTCGGACATTTCTTTGGATATTCTGCCTGATTTGGTGAGCTTGTCTAGAACGGACTTGAGTTGTTCCTGGGACAGGCCGTATTTGTCCATCAGCGCGAAACGGTCCAGTCCGTCGCTCACATCCGCAACCAGCTCTCTCCCGTCTATTTTTCTACCCAAGTTCAATCTCCGGTCATGGCGTTAATCCATACCTGTAACATATTGGTAGGCTATTGGCTCCCACTTTTTTCCAAAGTCAGTTACCCCCTGATTTCTAAGCGCGTGGCAGAAAGATAACCGCTTGAAAGAGAATGACCGCGCTCTTTCACAGTTAAGTCCACTTAGGCGCAGTCTTTTTCCAAGCGCTATCTTAGCTTGCTGTATGCCACAAAAAAATTGACGGGCTTATATTACATATAGATTATACAAGGATTCATAGAATTACTCTTCTCTGTTCTTTCTCACAGAAAAGCCACCGGCCAATTCAGGAGAGCCGATTATCACCGTGTTGCCTGAGGACTCCCCAAGGACTTGCAAGGTCCTCAATTGAAATAAACCTGGATTGCTCTCCAAAGTCTTTGCCGCGTTCGCTAGATTTCTTAGGGCCGCTGTTTCTCCTCTTGCCCGTTCAAGGGCCGCGAGCCCCTCTTGCCTGGCGTTGACCACCTGGGCGAAGACCTTCTTTAGCTCACCTGGGAACATAATGTCCAGGATCTCCAAGTCGATTATCTCTATCCCCCTCTCCAGGGCCTGACTCGAGCACTGGGCCTTGATTCTGCCGCTTATTTCGGATCTCGAATTAAGAAGCTCTTCGATTGGAACACCGCCAATTTCTTTTCTGGCGGCTATTTGTACCAGGGAATACAGGTCTCCATTGTAAGCCGGACCAGGCAAATAATCGTATAATTCCGAATACTGGGTCTGGGATGAGTTATAGCAAATAAGCGCGTCAACTATTTTGTATCTAACATGAACGCTCAGTTTTAGTGAAACCCCGTCTGAGCTAAGTATTTCCTGTCCTCTAATCACAGTGTCGCCAGGTCTTATGTCCATGACTATGATCCTGGTGTACAGTTTGTTTATCCAATGGATTCCAGGCGCCGCGATTCCTTTGAATTTGCCTTTATGGAAGAGCAATCCCACCTGATTCTCCCATACTATGGTCCTTCTCAATACATGGGAGGCCGCATAACCTAGAATCAACACAAGCCCCACTATCAGAATCAGTGTTATCAGGATATCTATCATTTTATATTTACCCAGTGCTCAGTCTGATTACTCCACGGATCGGGGGAGTGATTATAGGGCCCGACCCAAAGGATAGCCCAATTCCCGCGGGGGACTTAACCCGCATGGCGGAAAAAGGACTGCGTTTCCGCTAATCTCAATGGAATCGGACCCATATGGTGGAAACTACGGCCGTAGCCGTTGCATCAGGGGAGGGGTTTAGCGCGGAACCAAACGAGAGATTCCCTATTGGCCGCTATACCTCCCAATATATTTTACCATGTCATCATGCCTAAGAATACTTTCAAAATGGGTACTTTTTTGATTAATGGAGAGAACTCAATTAACCGGCGCGGGACAAATATCTTTTCTTTTGCAATCAGTACATTGTGCGCCCATCCAGATTCTGTCGAAATAATCCACAAAAGGTTTTACTTCCCTGCGGTTTTCAAATAGGAACCCTATTTCAAAATTACGTTTATTGATAGATTTCGCTCCTATGCCCGCGCCGGTAAGATTCGGGCTTCCCACCAGCGCCACCTGGGCGTCTACCAAAAACAACTTGGTGTGCATTCGCACGCAATGGAGGAATTCCACATTTGCGCTAAGTTGTGAGTCCATGTCCAGTTGCTCATATCGTTCCCTGAAGGGGCCTGAGGGTAATTCAGAGTGTATTATCCTGAATGTGACGCCCCTGGAAGCGAGTGTGGCCATGAGATCAACAAAGGGAATGAATCTGTTGTTGTGTCTCAGCGCGGTAGCCTTGAGATTTGCAGTGGCTATCCACACGAAGCTTCGGGCGCGGCTCAGATGAGTTTCCGTGAATTCCGTATAGATCTGGCGATCAAATAGCGTTTTCATAGGGTGTTGGAGGTTACTTGGGCTTGGTGTAAAGGCTCACTCCTTGTATGGAACCGCGCTGGCCCACGCGCCTCTTTTTTCCAACTCCTTGTCCAATTCCATGTCGAGCCTGGAGGCTGCAAGCAGTTCCTTGCCCTCATTGTGTTCCATTATTAATTTCCACAGGCGGACCTTACCGTCTTCAGCCAATCGCTTCATCGCGTCCTCCACCTGTTTTACTTCATGTTCAGAACCGCCGCTGGAAGGATCTTTTAACAGAGCAATCACACTGGTCCACCCTGGGCTTGCGACCCTCCTCAATATGGCCTCTTCCAATTTTGCTTCAATGTTGTCTTCACGATCGTTTTGCATGTTTTTGTTCCAAGTTCCTGGTAAGGATAGGTAAAGATTTTGGTTGCGGATCCTTAGAATATTCCTTGTAATGACATGATAAACACTCTCTCACGAAAGTGATTTTTAAGGAATCGGAATTTTCAGTACACCTGTGGTTGGGTGGTTTGTGAGAATATTATCGTGTTAGAGAAAAATCGTCAGTATTCACTCTTGTGGGGGGAAGCGCCGTGAGTCCTATGACCGAAGTTTTAAAATAAGCTCATACCAGGCTTGATGTGGTATGTGAATTTCCGTAAAATGACTCAATCCGTGCGTCACAGGGATCAAAACAGTCTTCGAACTGTGTCGGAAAGGGAGATCATTCGATCGGTCGGTCAATCAAAGTAACTCTTGACAGGACTGAGACGTCAGATTATTGTAGAACATCGGAATTCTTGACCGGACGAATAACAAGCCCACCAAGTCCGGTAAGAAACTAAGTAAAAAAGTTCAAACTGTAGGCCTGTTCCATGTAAGGGCTTATCAAGCCTTGTGGAGCCATATGGCCTTTTTAAACAATTATAAGAGGATGAAAAGAAAGCATGGCTGAGTTTACCTTTAAAAAAGGCGGGGTTCATCCCCCTGAGAGAAAAGACTTGACAGAACACCTGGCCATAGAGAAACCGCCTCTTCCTGATCAGGTGGCAATACCATTGTCCATGCATTTCGGCGCGCCGGCTGAGGCTATTGTGAAAAAGAAGCAGGAAGTGCAGGAGGGCGAGGTTATCGCCACAGTGGAAAAGGGTTTGGGCGCGAGTGTGCACAGCAGTGTGACCGGAACTGTTAAGGCAATTGAAAGCAGACCACATCCCACAATGGTGAAATGTGACGCGATTGTCATTGACAGAGACCCTGAAGCCCCAGCCAGGGAATATGAAAAAGCCGATTGGCGCGATCTGAGCAGGGAGCAGATCCTATCCAGGGTGAAAGACGCCGGAATAGTGGGGCTAGGAGGCGCAGGGTTCCCTACACACGTGAAGTTGAGCCCTCCCCCTGATGCGAAGATCGATACTCTGATATTGAACGGCGCGGAGTGCGAGCCATATCTTACAACTGATCACAGGCTCATGCTCGAGAGATCACTGGATGTGGTGGAAGGCGCGAAGGCAATATGCAAAGTTCTGGGCGTGAGAAAAGCGGTAATAGGTATCGAGCTCAATAAAACCGACGCAATCAATTCATTGAACAAAGTGGTGGAAGATACCAGGGCAAATGACGATATAGAGGTCTCTGTTAAGGGCATGGAGGTTAAGTATCCACAAGGCTCGGAGAAGCAGTTGATTTATGCTCTCACAGGCCGCTCAGTGCCTGGTGGAGGATTGCCTTTTGATGTTCAGGTAATAGTGCAGAATATATCCACCACTATCGCTGTATTGGAAGCCGCCACCCTTAACAAGCCTTTGTACGAAAAGGTCATTACAGTCTCGGGTCTGGCCATCAACAGACAGGCCAACCTGGAGGTAAGAATCGGGACCCTATTATCGGATGTTGTGA
>CAZFJT010000218.1:0-5992 GCA_964519135.1 uncultured Syntrophales bacterium
TGATGAGGCCCATTTATTGGTTATGGATCATCACGCGGCCCATGAGAGAGTGCTTTTTGAAGACCTTATGACCGCTTGGAATGGTGGAGATTCCATGCCCGGTCAGACACTATTGATGCCCAGAGTGGCGCAATTTGACCCAGTTGAAGCAAAGACCCTATCAGAGCATCTTGATGTGTTGAATAAAGCTGGTTTTATAATTGAGGATTTTGGTGAAAACGCCTTTTCAATAAGAGGTATTCCAGTATGGATAGATGTCGAATCTGTTGAGGTGGCCCTCCAAGACATTATTGACGCTATCATGGAGTCCGGCGTAAAAGGGGATTCTTATAGGATAAAAGAAGAATCCCTCAGGGCCTTGGCTTGCTCATCAGCGGCAAAAGAGAGCAAGACCATGAACAATCTTGAGATCAGGTCACTTTTAAAGGATCTGGATAGAATTGGCGCAATCGAAGTTTGCCCCCACGGAAGGCCGATCATTGTGAGATACGAACTGTCCGAGATACGAAGGAAGCTGGGCAGAACCTAGCCTGGTATTCCCATGTGGACCCAATGAGTCTGACCCGCTCGGAAGTTGTTATCTCGTAAGCGCTTTATACCGCTCCTAGTCCACTGGGCGCCAACCATGTCACGCTATTTCAAGCCCCTCAATAGAGCCAGAGTCTCACAGGTCGCTCAAGACCAATGTACTCGCCATTAGGGGTCTCCCCGCGAGTGGTGGTTCCCGCGTATAGCTTGATCGTATTGGCCAGCCTTTCCACCTCTGGATTTCTCATCCTGACACACCCATGGGATTGGTTGGACCCAACGCTCCAGGGTGAATTGGTGCCGTGGATTCTATACGCGCCAGCGTCAAGTGTTCTCATTGGAGGTTCTATAAGGTCAACACCCTGATCAGGCACAGGCGCGCGACGTTTGTAACCCTTTACCGGCAATTTGGAGAAAAATGGCATCATATGGCCGCCATAGACATTTCTACTCGGAGACTGGCCATAGGCCCATTCCCTGTTTCTCGGAGGAATCCACAATGGGTTCTTATCGAAGATTCTTAGGATAAGATATCGGCCCCTGGGAGTAGGATATTCCGGGGAACCTAATCCAGCCTTGAATTCTTCAAGTAGCTTCTCCTTGCCTGGCTCATAGATCGCGTAAAGCTGAACTAGGTAATCTGAGCGTTTTACTCTTATTTCAAACCCCTGGAACATATCTCCAGGTCTTGCCGCGAGCGCGCCCACAGAAGATACTTCCTCAATGGGCCCCATCATCTTTGCCGCCGTGGATTTTGAGATACCAATTCTGGAATCCAAAGAAGCAAGCCTGACCCAGGACTCTTGGCTCCTAACCAGCTCCCTGCCCGGCATGAACCAATCTGATTCAAAGAACTCATCCCTTGCGCTCTTACTTGTCTTTAGGGTTTTTATATAGTTCCGGTTAAAGGGAAACCTTGGAAAATTCGGTGTAATTATCATGTCCTTGGCGGCTGTGGGTGTGAGGGGAATAGACAGCAACCTCTCCACATTGCTTATCATCAAGGCTTTTTCAGGTGAAACTCCGCCATATGGCGCCAAGCTCACGAGCAGGCCATGATCGGATAGGTCATCGCAATGGGAATAATTCTGAAAGACCAAGCAAAAGGAAAGCGTAACTAATGATATTACTATGAAAAGCCGACCATACTTCAGCGACATAGCATTCCAACCCTTAAAATATAAATTAAATCGGGTTTCATAAACCATCTCAAAACCCGCACATGTATATAATATTAGCTCACAAATCCCTTAATAGTCAAGTCATAGATAGTTAAAATCCCATAATACCCGAGCCGATGCGATCTGCATTGCATCCATAGCGCTATGATCATGTATTTTTCTTATTTTCGTATTTTTAGCAAAATTATATTGCGGCTGAGTAATCTCTCAGTTGATGGCGGCAGGGAGAAAAGAGGAGAGAATCTGGGGATGGAAGTAGAGTGAGCCTAACCGGGCCGCGGGAGTCCTATGAGCGAAGTTTGCTGAACTTGCGAAATTAAACACAGCGAATCGGATCTCCCGCCAACAGGCTCAACCCCGCGCCCCCAAATACTGAGGAGTTACGCGACTAAAGATCAATCTCCGACCCTCCAGTCTTTAGCCGAAATTGCCGGGCGCCCCAAATATCATGCAAGAACGCCTACATAAAACTCATCATCTAAACAGATAATAGGGATTGTCTCCATATGTCACACCATAATGGGGAAGTTCCTCAGAGGGGCACGCTGTCTGAAACTGACAGGGAACTGACTGCATTTGAAGCCCTGGTATCCTGCAAGGAACAGCGAATGGATTCTTTATGGCTGGAAAGACCTTTGGAGGGCACAATGTCTGGGTTACGCATGGGGAATCCCTGTATGGACCAAAAGAGACTTGCCTGCCGCCCGCTGAGGCCACCGCGGATATCATTACCGTAAAAACTAGCATTATTATTAAGGTAATATACGATCTCATTAAACAATCTCCTTCGCTATCCACAAGAATTTACCCTTAGGAAATTCGTCAATATTTTGTAATAATATATAATATTAGAGAGCATTATGTCAACAGGTACTTTATTGTCGTCTTTGGGAATGTGATAATACTAAGTTGCGGTCCGCCAAGTACAGTGGCTATAGCTTGAGATGCGCTGGAGGCGGGAGTCCGATGAGCGAAGTTTTTGAGCCTGCGAATTAAACACAGCGAATCGGATCTGGCGCCAACCTGCTCACCCATGGGGAATTTAGGCTTTCTAGAATCAGTACGTTTCTGAGAGCAACTCGGTATAACAGATTATACCAGTTCTCAAAATTAAACGCGAAATGGCTCATAAAAATATGCCCATAATAATAGCTTCTGGCGCCTACCTTGCGCTTCGCGCTCGGTTACGGCTTCCAAGAGCGCACATTGCGCAACCCACAGGAGGGGAGACCATCTCCCCTCCTGGACCTCCCCATCGAGCGTCCGACCATGGGAGGACGGAATGAAATTTCATTTCATTCCGTGTTTTATTTAGAGAATTACTATAATTGCGCTCATAATAAAGTTTTGACGAGCGCGCAAAAAACACAATATAATCATGGCCAGATTTATGCTCTGTTGGCGCGCCTATTCACATGCTTGTTTTTTAAGCCCATATTATGAGATATGAATAAGCGCCAATATATCTGAAAAAAGGTAGGAGGCACGCCATTGAACAACCAGCGCCAATATAAGCCTATGCGACCGGGTCCTTCCAGGAGAGAGGGTCCAAAGCAATTTGACCGGCTTCAGGCCACTGAACTTTACTGTCCTAAATGCAAACAGGCCATGCCGGTCCGGGAGCGTCTATTACTGGTTCTACCTGAAGGGGACAAATACGAATACTTGTGCGCTCGTTGTGGAGAATCAGTGGGAGATCGTATTGTAAAGAGCCAGGATCAATCAAGGATCATTGTTTGATAGCTTTTGTTTTATTGCTGCCCGCTCCAAGCCGGACAGGGATGGGAGCGCGGATTAATCGGACCCCTGTCAATCCAAAAGATTGCGCACAGCTTCCAATAATTCCCTGGCTTCATAGGGCTTACGGATAAATGCGCCCGCTCCTTCCCCCAAGGCCCCGTGGATACTGCCATTCGCGTCATAACCACTGGCTATCAAAATCTTTGCCGATGGATCTATCTTCATGATCTCATTCAAACATTCGCTGCCGCTCATCTTGGGCATAATTAGGTCCAGGATAACGAGGTCGATACTGTCCTTGCGCCTGGTATAAATTTCCAGCCCCTCTTTACCATTTGAAGCTGTTAACACCGTATATCCGAACTGTTTGAGAATCATCTCTCCAAGTTCTTTAACAAGAGGCTCATCGTCAACAAGCAGAACAGTCTCCTTTCCACCGACCAGAGCCTTGCGTTCCGGTAAGGAATCATCATTTTCATCGCTGTCTTTGATTGCAGGCAAATAGATCCTGAAGGTTGTTCCATGGCCGGGCTCACTATAGCAAGTAATGCCGCCTCCGTGGTTTTGCACTATACCATAGACGATGGCCAGACCTAACCCTGTTCCCTTCCCCACTTCCTTTGTAGTGTAGAAAGGCTCAAACATCCTCTTCATATCGTCCTTTGTCATTCCACATCCAGTGTCGGACACCGATAGAACCACATACGCGCCAGGCTTGGTTTCAATGTGCAGCTTGCAATAATCTTCATCAAGATAAGTATTATAGGTCTCTATGATCAGATGTCCGGACTCCTTCATCGCGTCCCTCGCGTTAACGCAGAGATTCATCACTATCTGCTGCAACTGGACAGGATCGGCCATGACTGGATTCAAATCACGCGCGAGTCTCAACTCCAATTGTATCATCCTTGGAATGGTTCGCTTCAATATATTTGCGGCATTTTGAGCTTCAGCGCTCGCATCCACAATCTTGAAACGACTCTCCACTCTGCGGCTGAAAGTAAGAAGGCTTCTGGTAAGCTCACCCGCGCTTTGGGCAGCCTCCTTGATCTTTTGTATCTCTGAAAAACCTTTTTGCCCTTCTTGAAGATAATAGATGGCAAAATCAGCGTACCCGTGGATAACCTGGAGGAGATTATTGAAATCATGTGCTATTCCCCCTGCCAGAGTGCCCACAGCTTCCATTTTTTGTGATCTGAGCAATTGTTCTTCAAGCTGTTTGCGCTCAGTTATATCCATCAAAGTGAAAACCAAGCCTTGAGACAGGTCCCCTTTTACTATGGAAGACGAGCTGAGAATCGCGTCAAAACAGGTTCCGTCTTTTCTCTTAATACGTGTCTCCACACTTCCCCTGCCATGCTTTAAAACCTCAGGATGTTTTATCGCGCCTACGCGCAGAAATTCCTCTTCACTTTCGTAAAGGATCCTGGCGCTTTGCCCAAACAGCTCCGCGCCGGAATATCCCAACATGCTGCAAAGGATCTGATTAGTCCAACCAAGCTTCCGATCCCCTGTAACCTGTCCTATACCTATTGGGGCCGCTTGCAGCAATGTGCTCAGAGTAGCCTCCCTTTCCTTAAGGGCCTTTTCATTTTCCAGGCGCTCTATTTCAGCCGCGGCCCTTGAAGCGAATATTTTCAGTACTGTTTCAGCGAACTCCAAATTTTCTAAAGGTCTTTTGTAAGTGGCCACAAGAATACCTATCGGCCGATCTTGGGAATCATATAGGCATATACCCACATAAGCCTCTATATCCTTGTGTTTTAGGGATTCATGTTCTGGAAATAGATCGGACACTCCTTCTGAGTAAGAGCAAACGCCGTTAATGGCGGCCTTTTCACAGGGAGCGCCCGCCAGATCATATTCAAAATTACTCCCCAATTTTCCGTTCTCGCAGTACGCCAGTGTTCTGACCACGCTTTTAGCTCCAATGGTTTTAATTTCTCCAATGTGCGCGTAGTCCGCTTCAAGTATCTTGATAAAATGTTTTACTGCGGATTCGAAAAATTTTCCGCCCACTTCTCCTGAAATCCCCTCTACTATGTTGGTTAGGGCCTCTTCAGTCTTTCGGCGTTGTGTTACATCAGTAAGCATTACAACTGATCCAACGATCGATCCATCAGCTGAAAGCCGGGGAGTTGCGGACACAAGCAATACATATTCCTTGGCGGTGATGGGAGATTGATAAAGGATCTCTACGTCATGCTGTGGTTTTCCCTCGTTCACAAGTTCCTTAAACCTTTGTACAATTTCGGGTTGACTTGAAACCAGTGGCAAATCAAAAAAGTTCAATCCAAGTATTGGAGAAGGTTTATCTTCCGGCACACCAAATATTCTATTGCAGGCCGGATTGGTGAATGAAAGCTCTCCGTAAACATCCAAATAAAGGATTCCCACTGGAGCGTGATGAACAAGCCGTCTATTGAATTCCTCGCTTTCAATGAGTTTTTGTTCGTAGAGTTTACGCTCAGTAATGTCTCTGTTGATACTCAAAAGATGTTTATGGCCTTTGACTTCAATCAGCCCTGTGCTTAGTTCCAATG
>CAZFJT010000219.1:0-743 GCA_964519135.1 uncultured Syntrophales bacterium
ATTCACTACTCTGTCCTGGTTTGCAATGCTGTTCAGCGCTGGAATGGGCATCGGACTTCTATTTTATGGAGTGGCTGAGCCCATGTTCCATTATGTGGCCAACCCCATAGCCGAACCAGGCACTGTTGAAGCCGCTAGAAAAGCCATGGACCTTACATTCCTGCACTGGGGTTTTCATCCTTGGGGTATATACTGTCTAGTGGCTTTGGCTCTTGCATTTTTCGGTTTTAACAAGAAATTGCCGTTATCCATTCGCACGGTGTTTTATCCACTTTTAGGCGAAAGAATCCACGGCTTCTGGGGACACCTCATTGATATATTGGCCACAGTGGCCACCATGTTTGGGGTCGCCACTTCCCTGGGACTTGGTGTTCAGCAGGTAAACGCAGGACTGAATCATCTGTTTGAAGTTCCCCAGACCACTACAGTGCAAGTACTCTTAATAGCCGGCATCACCTCTTTGGCCACATGGTCGGTGGTAAGGGGATTGGATGGAGGCATCCGAAGAGTCAGTGAGATCAACATAGTTCTTGCTGTTTCACTTATGCTCTTTGTGCTGATTCTTGGGCCTACTCTGTTCATATTAAACGGTTTTATTGAAAATATTGGATACTACCTGAACTATCTGCCATCTTTAGCCACATGGAATGAAACTTATGAAGCCACTGATTGGCAGAACGGATGGACGGTTTTTTATTGGGGATGGTGGATTGCATGGTCACCATTCGTGGGAATGTTTATAG
>CAZFJT010000219.1:753-5974 GCA_964519135.1 uncultured Syntrophales bacterium
GTCTCTTACGGTAGGACCATAAGGGAATTCGTCATGGGAGTGCTTTTCGTTCCCACCTTTGTGACCTTCCTATGGCTCACAGTTTTCGGGGATAGCGCCATTCACATCGAGATGTTCGGATCAGGAGGCTTGGCAAAGGCTGTTCAGGAGAATATTCCCATCTCGCTATTCGTATTTCTTGAGAACTTTCCCCTCGCGTCCATTACGTGCATGTTGGGTTTTGTGGTAGTTATATCTTTCTTTGTAACATCATCGGACTCAGGTTCTATGGTGATAGACATTATCACAGCCGGTGGAAATCCTGACCCTCCCAAGCCCCAAAGACTCTTTTGGGCCATAATGGAAGGCCTTGTAGCAGCGGCCCTTTTGATTGGCGGCGGTTTGGTGGCTCTGCAAACAGCCGCGATCACCACAGGATTACCTTTTGCCATAGTGATCCTGCTTATGTGTTGGGCCCTTTACAGAGGGTTATCAACTTACAGATATGAAACCGATGAAGTATTCACCCATAAACAGCAGCAATAGTCATTTGAATGATTTTCTAAGAGAGGAGGCTTAACCTTGAATCCAAAGCCATCTATTTTAGCCGTTATATTGTGCGCTTTTTTGACAATTGGCGCCACACTGGTCTTAACCGATTATTCAGAGTGTTCGGACAAGACCCTGAAATTAGCCTATGTTGAGTGGTCATCCGAAATAGCCAGCGCAAATATGGTTCAGGCGGTTATTCAGGAAAAACTGGGCGTTAATTGTGTGATAACACCTATGACTGCTGATGAAATGTGGAAATCAGTGGCCCAAGGCGAACAGGACGCAATGGTGGCCGCATGGCTCCCTGGAACCCACAAACATTTCTATGAGAAGTACAAAGCAAAGTTTGTGGATCTTGGGCCAAACCTTGAGGGCGCAAAAATAGGGCTTGTGATCCCGGATGTTTCCCCTGGAAGGCAAACCGGGAGAGCCGGCCAAAGGACCAGGCCATATATCAACATAGATTCAATTACCCAGATAAATGAAAACGCCTCAAAGTTCGGTGGTCGCATTGTAGGCATCGATCCCGCGGCAGGAATCATGAAAAAGACGCGTGAGGCCTTGTCCGCCTACAATCTTGATAATATGCGCCTGATTGAGGGCAGTGAAGTGGCAATGACCGCTGAATTGGCCAGGGCAATCCAAAGGAAGGAATGGATAGTTGTAACCGGCTGGAAGCCCCATTGGATGTTCGGCAGATGGACAATGAAGTTCCTTAAGGACCCCAAAAACATATTCGGCGGCAAAGAACACATAAACACAATAGTAAGGAAGGGGCTGAAGGAAGATCTCCCAAGGGTTTATTCATTTTTGGATAAATTCTCTTGGACCCCTGATCAAATGGACCAGGTAATGGTATGGAACCAAATGCAGGGGGCCGACCCCTATGAAAGCGCCAAGAGATGGATCAAGTACAACGGGGCTCAGGTGGAAGAATGGCTTAAATAATATTCAAAAATGGCCGGCCTTAGATGATTTTGGCTTTTTCTTAATGGGTCCTAACGTTCCTACCACTTTTATCTGCTCTGTTATGTAATGGTCCACCAGGCGCCAATAAGTTCCACGGCCGGTGGACTATTAATATTTATTTAAATAGTACCGTGAATGGACCTCACTTGGCTAATATGATGGCTTGTTCGGCTAACCCGTGATATAAAAGGCATTGGAGTAGCGGCGGTAAGTCCAAACCACGTCGTACCATAACATTGAAAAACGGAACTGGAAATCACCAGGAAGGAGGCGCTTAAAATGAGATCCTTCCAGTACCTCAAGCCATCCAGTGTGGATGAAGCCATAGGTCTCTTGGGCCAGTATGGGGAAAAGGCAAAAATCATTGCCGGTGGAACGGATGTGATGGTTCAATGGAAGAAGAGGGCCATAAATCCAGAGACTCTAATATCCCTGAGAAACTGCTCTGAGATAAATTTTATCAACACGGATGATGGTCTGACCATAGGAGCTGGAACAACCCATAGAGATCTGGAATTTTCAGAGGTTGTTCGCAGGAATTATCCAATCATCACTGACGCTGTGGACAATCTTGGGTCTGCGCAGGTCAGGAACTCAGCCACAATTGGGGGCAATATTTGCAACGCCGCGCCATCCGCGGACACCGCTCCACCTTTGCTGGCCCTGGAAGCGGTGGTCAACGCCAAAGGGCCCAATGGGAAGAGATCCATACCAATTGGGGATTTCTTTGGTGGCCCTTCCAGAAACACATTGTCACCAGGTGAAGTGGTCACGGATTTTCACATACAACCTCAAGGGCCAAACACTGGCTCGGCCTACTGGAAGCATACCAGGAGAAAGGCCATGGACCTCCCCATATTGGGAGTGGCTGTTCTTATATCATTTGATGACTCACACAAAATTTGCGAGAAGGTTCGAATAGCTCTCGGGGTATGCGCGCCTACGCCCATACGGGCCTCACACGCGGAACAGTTTCTTGAGGGTAAGGAGTTTTCCAGGGAAACTCTTGAAGAGGCAGGGAACATAGCTTCACAGGAGGCTAAACCAAGAACCACCATTCGTGGATCCGAGTGGTACAGGAGGAGGCTTATAAAGGTTCTTGTTGCCAGGGTAGCTGAAACATGTCTTCAAAGGGTAAAGGGGGCCGGTTCAAAATGAAAGTCTCTATATCGTTCATAGCAAACGGAGATTCGGTCCAGGTGGATGTTGCGCCCCATTGGTCTTTATTAAAGGTCCTTAGAGACATCCTGGAACTCACTTCGGTCAAGCAGGGCTGCGGAGAGGGCGAATGCGGCGCGTGCACCGTCCTTGTTGATGGTAAGGCCATTAATAGCTGCATCTATCCTATACTTGAAGTTGAAGGACGAGAGGTTCTCACAGTTGAAGGACTTATAAAAAGGGACAATTCCTTACATCCAATACAGGAGGCTTTTCTGGAAAAAGCAGGAGTCCAGTGCGGGTTTTGCACTCCAGGTATGATAATGTCTGCAAAGGCTCTACTCGAATCCAACCCTAACCCAACAGAGGATGAGATAAGGCAGACAATAGCCGGTAATATGTGCAGGTGCACAGGATATGTTCAGATCGTGGAGTCTATCAAGACCGCGGCCGAAAAGCTTTCCAGGGAGGAGTAAAAGCCATGGACGCAAAAGAGAACAGAAAAGGCGAACTCTTTGTTGGTAAATCCTTCCCTAGAATGGATTCAGAAAAAGTAACCGGAAGGGCCCAATTCATAAATGATATTAAGTTTCCAAGGATGCTTTACGCAAAGATCCTTTACAGCTCCAGACCCCACGCAAAGATAAAGAACATAGACACATCCGCGGCTGAGAGGCTACCAGGAGTCAGGGCCGTCCTAACAGGGTTCAATACACCTGAGGTCAAGGTGGGTTTTATTGGGGATCAAACGCCTCTGAAAAAAGATAAAGTGCGCCAATTCCGTGATGAGGTCGCGGCTGTGGCCGCGGTAGATGAAGAAGTGGCTGAAGAGGCCATATCTTTAATCAAAGTGGAATACGAGGATTTGCCCGCAGTTTTTGACCCAATTGAAGCCATGAAAGAAGACGCCCCTCTGGTGCATGAGTATGATCCAAGGGGTAAGCCCAGGCGAAATAATATTCTGCCGTTGCCATGGAAGTTGAGCGCGGGTGATGTGGAAAAGGCAAAGGCCGAATCCGCGTATGTGATTGAGGACCATTACAGCACCCAGTGGGTGCATCAGACATGTATGGGCACAAGCGGGGGAGTGGCCCAATTCGACTCCAACAACAATCTGCTCTTTACAAGTGTTACCAATGTTCCTTTTGGGGGCAAGGACAGGCTGGACATGTTTCTAAGGAATTGCGGAATTCCCGGTAAAACCAGGGTCCTGACGCCATTCGTTGGAGGGAGTTTTGGCAGCAAGCTGGACACCGACATATATGAGTTCATAATCACCCTGTTGGCGTGGGAAACAAAATGCCCGGTAAAAATAGTTTTCACAAGGAATGAAGAGTTCATAGCCTCCCCCCCAAGGCAACCAACCATTGCTAAGGTCGAACAGGGTTGCGATAAAAACGGCAAGCTCACATTCCGTAAGATAGACATGATCCTGGATAATGGCGCGTACACTTCATGGGGAGCGACAACCCCTTCTGTGATGATGCTGCCGGCCTCATCGCTTTACAGGGTCGATAATATAGACTTTAAGGCAACGTGCGTTTATACGAATAACATCTACGCGCAGGCAATGAGAGGTTACGGAAATCCACAGGCAACTTTCGTAATAGAACAGTCCATGGATCAATTGGCTGAAGCAGCGGGTATCGACCCACTGGAGTTTCGTAAGTTGAATGCGAATATTCCTGACTCAGAGACTTCAATGGGATTAAAGATCACCACATGCCCAATGGATGAATGCCTGGAGTTGGTGGAAGATAAACTCAATTGGAAGGACCAAGCAAGAAAACAGACCAACAGAGGGGTGGGGGTTGCCTCATTTCTCCATGTGGGAGGTGGCGCAAGGGTGTACCTGTCCGACGCCCAAGGTATTATTTTAAAGGTGGATGATGAGGGAAAAATTACCGTTATTACAGGGGGCACGGATCAAGGACAGGGCTCTGAGACGATAATCAGGCAAATGGTTGCTGAGGCCACAGGTTTCAGGCCCCAGGACGTAAATATATTCCTTGGGGACACGGATGTCTGCCCTTGGGATGTGGGAACCCACGCAAGCAGGCACGCATTCATAACAGGCAACGCCATTTTAATGGTCGCTGATGATTTCAAGAAAAAGATCTTATCTTTGGCCGCAAAATGGTTGGACGAGATTTTAAGACAGGAGTTGAAAAGGAGAGCCAAAAAGGATCCTGATTTTCAAATTCCTGATCTGGATTCACAGCGTATAGCTTCTCCTGAATACCTGGATATCAAGGACGGGATGGTATTCCTGAAAGATGATCCTGATAACCAATTGTACAGATTGGAAGCGTCGAAGATATTGAGAAAAGCTCATATGGTTGGAACAGGCAAAGGTGAGATGGTGATTTCCGAGGCCTTTTATGATCCACCAAATGAAATGTTGAACAGGGAGGGGAAAGGCAATCTTTCGTGCTGCTACACCTTTGGCGCCCATGGTGTTGAAGTGGAGGTGGACACTGAAACAGGCGAGGTTTCGATCCTGAACTATGTGGCGGCCCACGATGTGGGCCGGGCCATCAACCCGATTGGCGTAGAAGGCCAG
>CAZFJT010000220.1:0-5972 GCA_964519135.1 uncultured Syntrophales bacterium
AAATCTATCTTTCAGTCTCTTTGGTATATTAAGCCTTGGATTACAGGTTTTATACATCCCTACGTTGGGCCCTATGTCCTGCATACCTATTATTGGCTAATTATTGCCTCAATCCTGTTTTTTATCATGCGGTTTCCGTTAAAGATCCTGTTTTCCATTGCTGAACGGTAGGAGTCGAGCTTTTCCATAAAGGCGCTTAGATCCGCTTTGCCCGGGTCAGATCCATAAGAGTAGTCCCCGTAGTTCAGTAGCTTGATATAATGGGCGTTAATAAGTTGTTCATAAGCGTTTTCAATCGGAAAACAGAATATGGGTTTGTTAAAGACCAGGGCTTCAGAGATCACATTATGCCCCCCATTTACAACACAATATCTACATGACGCCAGGTCAGAAAGAAATTCCTCGTTTGACGGCGCTTTAAAAGTGAGATTACCTTGACCGGGCCTCTCCCCAAAGCCATATATATAAAATGGTTGGTCAATTTCCCTTAGTTTGGGCAGTAGCTTTTCGAATGTGGGCGATGTCTGGTATACAAGCCCGTGCTCGCCCATCTTTGGTTCGAACCTGTCCAAGTCCGGCCTGATTAGTGGTGGATATATTTCCGTGGTGTTAGGGTCAAGAGGGTCCGCGTCAAAAAAGGAAGTTATAAAATAATGTGAAGCTTCGCTAAAGAGCTTGGAAACTGAAAATGTGGTCATGAGCCTGTTAAGATTATAACCTGCCGGCCTGTGATAGGCGCAATGGGTGAGTAGATGTTGATTATCAAGACTATAGCAGGGCCTACCAAGTTGTTTTGCCGCAAGGGGGATGAATCGCTCATAATCAGTTATTATTATATCAGGATCATATCTCTTTATAATGTCACAGGCCCTCTTGATTATGGATCGTCCCAAGACCAGAGACCTGGCGCCTTCAATGATTGTCTTGGACAGATCCACCTTATTGTTTTTGTAATACGTGCCGATCATTGGAAGCTCTTCCACTTGAAATCCGAGTTTTTTTGCTTCCAAGACCCTGCCTGCCCCTACAAACAGGAACTCATGATCCCTGAGTAATCCGGCCAGGGTAAGCCCCCTTGCAAGATGCCCCCCTGAATCCCCCACCAATGCGTAAAGAGCCCTTCCCATTTCTTTAATTTAATCTCCAAATTTTTCATTAAAAAAATAGCGTAGTCTCGTGTCGCCCCATGGCCGCGATCGCGCGCTCAACACATGATCATTACTTAACCCTTGACCAGAGCTGATCCATGCCGTTTTCCATTGGCGATCTGGTTACCATGAAGTCCCCTGCGACACCATATACGTAGAACCCCTCCTTTGAACCATTTGGAAAAGTTATATACATCCTATGGCCTTCAATGTTCCAGATGCCGTCTTTCCCCATGGGCCTTTTTTTATCGAACACCCTGCATGTGCCGTCCTTGCGTAAAGTCATCAATGATCGAAAAGACTCCCCTGGGTTCCCCTTGCCCGATTCAGTCAAAGGATCAGTTTCAGGGAGGATCTCCCACGCGCCTATTACCTGCTTCCACTTTAACTCTCTCTGGTAGATCTGTTCAGGTTTTATTCCCACAGAGGAGCTGTCCGCGTGTGTGGGCGCAATGAATAATGCGGACAAAAATATTACCGCCTCTGTGAGTGTGATCGTTCCGAAAAATATCCTTAAAGTATAGTTGCATTTCATATGAATCCCAGCGCCTCTCATTCGCCGTTGGTTTTCAATCTGAATCTTTATGCTCTTTCCATATGACACACAAGTCAAGGAATAGCTCTTAATATTTTACTTTAGATTTTATATTCCTAATTTAAACGCTAATTTATACGCGCGATTATCCTGGTTGTTGTTTTTTTAATTATAACATACCAACATTAAATATTTTCCTTGACACGTCTGTGACCACATGATACTCCCGCCAAAGAACATAACGGGGGAAGAGGCGTCCATAGCACATCTCAAATTGTTTCCCAAGGATTGAAAACCAATAGAAGCGCTGTATAAGCGCCTGATAAAAGGAGGGTGTAATGATACGTAAGATTTTTAGCGTCCTGGTCTGCCTAACCATGACATTTTTGGCGCCAGTGGCGTTCGCGGGTGGCGCGCCGGCGCCCCAGGGTCCCCCTGGTTGTGCTCCTGGACCAGCCGCGAATTGCTCTTATTGGGGTGACGCTCCGTTTCCCGGTCTTTGTGGGGGAGTGGTGGCCTTGCCGTTTTTGGTGGTAGGAAGTCTACTCGGTGGAAACACAGCCGGACCTTGTGGCCCCCCACCTGATCCAAGGGCCGGGTACGGGCCGCCTCCACCTAACCGCCCAATGGCTCAAGCCCCGGCCCCCGCGCCGGCGGCATACGCGGGTCCGGTCGAGAGCGGTGGCATGCTTTCAGGACTCGGATGCGTGGGTGTAGCCACTGATTTGATCAGCAGTGTAACAGGTGGATCTAGCCTTTTCTATTAATCTGACCATCATAAAAGGTATGTAACGCCACTGTGCGTTCAAATAGATAGCACGCTTATAAAGCGCTGGTCGGCAAGTTAACCACCCGCGCTTTATTCTTTTGGGCGCCCGCGGAACCTTTTCTCTGGCAAACTATCACCTTTTATTGCAGTTCTAAAAAAAACACGCGAAATGACTTATACCTATTTGTCAAACCTTAACAGCCTTTGGCGCCTACCTTGCGCTTCGCGCTCGGTTACGGCCGCCAAGAACGCACATTGCGGCAGGAGCAAGAGGGGAGCTACTGCGCGTAGGGCGACAACTCCCTCGGTCAGCGCCTAAAAATCTTATGAATGTAACCATGTCTAAACCTGATATATGGCGGTCCGCCGAGGACCTCCCCTCTTGCAACTCCCCATCGAGTTTCCAAACTTTCTTCGGCCGGAATGAAATTACATTTCATTCCGTGTATAAATACGAGAAACACTATAAGGCCCCACTTCCACCTCCTTGAAGATTCCGTTGAAATAGACTAGAGTAGTGGATTGCTCAAGTTGATAAAAGGAATCTTTTCAATAAGAATCAAGACCTGATAGACCAATATAATTGGAGAGTAGTATGGCCGAATCAGAACAGAATCCAGTGGCGAACAAATCGAATAAAACGAAAAATATCTCTATTCAAGAGCGTTTTATCAAGATGGGGCTTGCGAATCCCCGGTTGTTCAAAATTGGTCTACAGGTGGAATACAAAAGGCGTGTAGCGCAACCGTTGGCAAGGAGGCTGCGCCCAGCTAAGGCGTCTTCGCCCGCCTGCATATCTTTCCAAATTACGAGACGTTGTAATCTCAAATGTCATATGTGTGTTCAGTACAGACATGGAGTGGGAGATAAAGAGCCTTTGAGTTGGTACGACCCAAAGATGGAAATTGGGCCTGAGCAATGGATCAAGGTCCTGGATCAATGCAAACCCACTAAGCCGTGGATTAGTATCACTGGGGGCGAACCGACCATATATGGCGGTCTGAAAGATATTATCAGGGCAAAGAGAGAGCGAAATCTGGCTGGAGATCTCACCACCAACGGCATGCTTTTGGAGGGGTTTGCGGATTTTCTTGTGGAACAGCAAATGGAAAACGTCATAGTCTCCCTTGATGGCCCAGAGGAATATCACGATCAAGTAAGGGGAGTGCAAGGGGCTTTTAAAAAGACCACCAACGGAATAAAGGCCCTGGTGGAAGCAAGGGAGAGATTGGGGAGCTACGCGCCGATCATCGGCCTGACCTTTGTCATTACCAAGCTCAATCTGGAATCTCTGGAAAGTATGGTTCCCCTGGCCATCGACCTTGGAGTGGACATCATGCAGTTCAGTCATCCAATATGGACCAGCCCTGAGAAGGCCGACCTTCACAACAGGATTCTATGTGATGACTTTGCCGAGAAGCACGGATTTGAACTGGTATCTCCGTCTTTGCCGGAAGGTGAGTACTTTCATGGTGAATTATCAAAAGAAGACACCCCTGGATTGATAGAGAGACTTAAGAAAGCTCGGGAGTTGGCGAAGGGTAAGATAGCCCTTAATATTTTACCTTCGTTACCTGATGACCTTATAGATCCGTACTATCTTGAAGAAGACTACTCTTTCCCAAACACATGCAATTCCCTTTGGCAGAAATTGCGAATAATGCCAGACGGCACAGTTACCCCTTGTTTACACGTGGTGGTTGGGAATATCAAAGACCAGTCCATCATGGATATCTGGAAGGGAGAGCAAATGGCAAACTTCCGTAAGGTGGTGGCAAAAGGACTCTTTCCAGGATGTGTTCGGTGTTGCGACAGGAGCTTCAAGGGCTAACGGGCGAGTAAATATGCCCTACCACCGGCAGGCCCGGCTACACTACAATCCTTTTTAATAATGGGGTCAATGTCTAAAAGTCCCAAGAAAATCATCAAAAGGTCAGGCGGCGTATGACATCTTACCGGACTTGATACGGTGTGTTAGAGAATTACTGTCCGAGTGAGCGGAAAAAGTTGGGCCTGATTATAGGAGATCCATGGAACAACTCGATGAACATCTTCAAAATATTCTTGATGAGATCAGGTTATTGGATCAGGATATAGACTCTAAATAAAAAATACGCGGATTCAATCAACAAACATGGAGCATCATGAATTCTTTGAATCAACAACACGGTATATTCTAGAAATATAATTGGCGTTACAAACATATCATCCGACCCATCAGTATATTTCACTTGCGAACATCAAACCAAATCGTTCATCATTGGGAATATCCACATGTTAAACCACGCGCCGCTCAGGAGGTTTTTCAATGCCTTTAGCCACTGAACTTCCCATTCCACCGCATTTCCAACCTGAAAGAGTTGGAGAAATATGGAAAGCGCCATACCAGGAAATAGCTACAGAGGCTTTGAAGTGGTCCTCCAAACACAATTTGACCTCATCGAGGAGCGACCGTAAGAGGGTAGCCCTTCTGTTGATAGCTTGTCAAAACACCTTTTGCATACCGGAATTCGAGCTGTTTGTGGGTGGCCACTCAGGAATGGCCGCGGTTGAAGATAATGAGCGTCTATGCCGTTTTATCTACAAAAACCTGGGAGTTATCACGGAAATTTATCCAACCATGGACACCCACAGCGCGATGCACATATTCCATCCCCCGTTCTGGTCAGACGCCAATGGCAATCATCCGGCGCCCATGACTGTGATAACCGTTGAGGATGTGGAAAAAGGAAAGTGGAAGGTAAATCCTGCTATCGCGCCTGATTCAGTGGAGGCGGGCGGCCTGGAGAAACTTGAGAAATACGCGCTGCATTACGTAAAACACCTCAGACGTCAAGGCAGATCTGAATTGACAATATGGCCGTACCACGCAATGTTGGGCGGGATCGGACACGCTCTGGTCGCGTCTGTTGAAGAAGCAATATTCTTTCACAGTATCGCCAGAAATAGTCAAATCGCGGCGACTATCTCCGGCCACAACGTGCTCACAGAGTGTTATTCCGCTCTGAGCCCGGAAGTTATGGAGGACCAGGAAGGCCATTTAATAGCCCAGAAGAACTTGGGCTTGATCGAGGACCTCCTAAAGTTCGACGCGATTTTGATCGCAGGCCAGGCAAAGAGCCACAGTGTGGCCTGGACTGTGGAAGACCTCTTGGACGAGATCTCAATAAGAAATCCTGAGGACGCAGGGAAAGTCTATTTACTCGAAGACTGCACAACTCCAATAGTTGTTCCAGGGATTGCGGATTTCACTGAACAATCTGATCAGACTTTCCAACGGTTCGCAAAAGCGGGAATGCGTTTGGTTAAATCCACGGAACCCATCTCGACTTGGCCCGGGATGGAGGATTTGCGCCAGTAACTGATTCGGAAAGCTTATATTCGCACCCAAGCGGGTGATCATGAAACACATAGTGGCCATGACCTTTTATACTTTCCCGCCACATATACCGGTTCTCAAAATTGAACGCGAAATGGCTTATAAAAACCTTTCCACAATTACTGGCTCTTTGTGCCTACC
>CAZFJT010000221.1:0-1815 GCA_964519135.1 uncultured Syntrophales bacterium
TCATAACATTTATTGGCGCGGAATATACCTCATTAACTATGGTCAAAATCCAACACACCCTATTTGCAAATTGAGGGGATGGAATATGTTCAGATACATAGCCAGTCGACTTTCGGTTGAAGTTGTCCTGATAATTCTCCTTATAACATTCATTCCAGCCATGGTTGTGGGTTATATATCCGTTAAAATAAATTCCAGCGCGCTTGATTCCGAAAGAAGAAAAACCCTCTCCAGTGTTTGTGATTCAGCGGTGAAGGCCTTGCAATACTATTTTAATAAGCAGGGACAATTGGGAAGGATCATCGCAAAAGACCCTAGAATAGCTCAAACTCTAATTAATTACACCCAGCCGAAATCAGGGAATGGAAATGAAACCGCTAATAACGCTGATGTTGATTTGTTAACAAAGATCTCCTATTTCAAAGACACAGGCTTTAATAATATATATGTTATTAATATATCAGGAAAACCTGAAATAATATATCCAATAAACCAGGGCGTAATTTCCCAAACTGAGATATCTCAAATCAAAAAATTTTCATTGGAGTCCGCGAAATCCAAAAGACCCATATGGTGGGAGAATTCATCGTCCAATGTATCTTTCATGCTGAGTTTGCCGGCAAGTCATAATGATGCAAATGGAAAGCGCCTGGCATTGACGCTGGAAACCAAAGCAACCAGCGGCTTTAATGAAGTATTGCGTGTGGTGAGAAATCAATTTGGTCATAATGTGCGAATCTTCATGCATGGCCGTAAGTTCAGTTTATCTGAAAATACTCAAAGAAAACTCGCCTGGGCTGGGGATGAGAAGATCTCAAACATATTTGACAAGATCGAAAAACATGGCCAACCACAAGGCGCCTTGGAGTTTAAGACCCCAAATGGGAATACCTCCCAAGTGTTTTGGCGTGATGTTCCCACGGATAAATCAGATTATATCAAGCTACCAGAAGATTTAAGGGTAATTGTGTATTCTCCGAACAAGTGGGGAGCGCAAGGGTCAAACCATACCGTCCAAAAGCTGATATTGGTGGCTGTATGTATTAGCTGTTTCATGGCGGTAGTTGGATACCTTTTTGTACGGCCGATGGTCGCGCCCATTGTTTCTATTGCAGGCATATCAGAAAGGGTGCGACAAAATGATTTTAAAGACATAGAGATAGATTCAAAGCGTCTCGATGAGATAGGTGTCATGGTTAGGGCTTTTAGGGAAATGCTGGAAAACATGAAGGTTCATCGTAAATCAACAACTGAAGGTGTGGGCGCCCTTGCCACTTCAGCTTCCGAGATCACGGCCACAGCTACCCAATTACGGGTTTCAACAACAAGGACCTCCTCAGCGGTGTCTGAAACCTCGACCACTGCAGAGGAAGTAAAGCAAGCCGCGTATGTTTCAAATGACAAGGCAAAACAGGTTTACGAGAATTCCATTGAGGCCGATGAGAAGGCCCATGCGGGTTTGAACGCAGCTGAAGATATGGCGATGAAGATGACGATCATCAAGAATCAAATGGATTCAATAAATAATGTGATAAAAGGCCTGATGGAATACAGGACTTCCATTGAGAATTCCACCGCGGTGGTCGCTGACATCTCTGATCAATCGAACATATTGGCTGTGAATGCGGCTATAGAGGCTGTGAGAGCAGGGGAGCTCGGCCATGGCTTTGGAGTGGTGGCCCAGGAGATCAAGGATCTCGCGGACCAATCCAAGCAAGCCACCAATTTGGTTTCCAATATACTCAAAGACGCCGGAAATTTGATCAATCAGGCGGACAAGGCCGCAAAATTGACCAATGAGGCTGTAAACGCCGG
>CAZFJT010000221.1:1825-5972 GCA_964519135.1 uncultured Syntrophales bacterium
TTAAAGAGGTCATTGACTCGATCTCGAAAATCGTATCAATAGCCTCTCAAGACGCAGATGTGATAAAGGCTTCAAGTGAGCAGCAATTTGTGGGTATAGATCAACTGGCCCAGGCAATGGCGAACATTGATGAAGCTATGGCCCAGAACATGTCGGCCACAGAACAATTGGAGGCCGAGGCGTTGAAGCTGGAGGAGCTAGGGGCAAGATTGAAGGAATTGGTGACCATTAAATCCTGACATATGGAAACTTCATACGGCTTAGGGCTTAAAATAACGACCTGGTCCGTTTCAAGCAAATGGGAGTGCCTAGAAAACGATACGCCAAATAATCCTATGAGATATTGTTATAAGAGTAGTCTGAAGGGTCTTTTTTAAGCGCCCGTACTCAGGGGCGCACACTGACTCCTTGATAGTCCAGGCTTCATTATCACTTAAGAACCTTATGGTTCCAGCTCTGGTTTGGGCGACTATTTCCGCTTGATCCGCACCGTGGCGCACTGACACGTCAGGATGAAAAATTAGATTTATAGACTTAACCCCTTGATATTGACATACATCCTCGATTAAGATTTCGCTGGTTTCAAAATAGATAGACCTGCGATGTGGCTGAGAAAAGCCGTGATGTTTCCCCGCGAATCTGCCTGGTTCAGCTAGTATCAATTCGGATTTGCTACGATTTTTTAATCTGAACATACCTCCGGGGCCATTTGGCCAAGGATTCTGTTCAAGGTCCGCGACCGCCAATGTATTGTGCATATGAGTGGATCTGAATTTATTCCTATATTCAGGGATTGAAGTATATACGAAAAGGCCCGGGTCTATGAGAATGGGTGTGTTGGCCATGGACAAAGTTATGGAGAGTTGATCATTATGGGCGTGTCCTCCTCGTCCGTTTTGCCCGATGTTTCCACATCTGACGCTGGAATCATAGTTTTCTGTGGAATAAATATACAATCCAAAGTCAGGAAAAGAACGCAGACGAGCGCCTGAATTCTCTGAAGACCTGATCCCATGAAATACCCTGTTGTCAAAATCCATATCTATTGGTACTTTAACCAAACTGCCAATAAACCAGGATAAAAGACTTGTGCCCTCAAGGGGGCTCTTTTCAAAAAGGCCTCTGGCCAAGGAGACCACTTCCGGCTCATAGGCCTGGGCTTGATGATCCGCGCTGTTTCCCGGGATCTTATAAAAGGGGAATAGCTTAAAGAAACCACCGCTGTCATTGTCTCCTATCAGTAGGTTCCGGCCATTATTATCTGTGGTGGAGCGGGAAAATCCACAGGCGGCAATCACCCTGTCGATTACGGTTTTGCTTAAAATCCGGCTATTTTCATGTGGCGTGGTCTTGTTCAATGGATGAGGAGGGCTTTTTTCATGGCGCGCTATTCTACTTAAAGGCCTTTGAAAGCGCGCTATAGAGCTGATCCTAGATTCAGGCAAAGCTAATATATAAGCCAGAGCAAATATGGCCATTTCCAAGGACAACCCATGGTATGAGGTGGAAGCCTCGAAATTAGAGCCATCAGGAAAAAATTGCTTCAGAACTTGCCTGTTTACCTCCTCTATGGTGAATGCGAGTAAGAAATCCATATCATCAGAGCTTTCCAGGTACGCAGTGGCAATCAAAACGCCCACTAAGTCGGCCAAATAGTGATTGCCCTGTAAAAATGGAGAATACTCCAAATTCGATGCAATATGAAGTACATGATCATAAACGGAACTTACGAAAATTTCTTGAAAGGTATTGTCAAAAGCCGCGCCAAAAGACCTGAATATGTCAAAGGCCAACAGCCAATTGGCCACCCTGATGGCCACGTCCATTGAGCATCGCCAATTCACGCCGAATCTTGGAGGGTTTGCTGCTATGAAGTCAATTACTTGATTTTGGAATTCCCTTAAATAAGGATCTTGGAGAGCCCCTTTCCCCTGTTCAGACAATAGGGAGTCTTTCGCGGGTATCGAACAACCATAGGCCCATGCAAGCATAGGTAAATGCTGCATCCTTGCCAATTCCCATGGGACTTTTACATCAGCGCCGGGTATATGGCCGTACTTTATATCCTTGTGCCAACAAGCCTCACTCCATCTGTATCCTGATTTAAAATCCACATGCCAATCAATGGGAATGTATGGCTCAACAATGTGGTTCGCTATTTTTTTTGCCAATTCACGGTTTGCCGGCGCGCAATTGTTCCATGACCTGTGATCTTCAGTTATTGTATTTTCGTATTTAATTCCTTCAATTCCCGAACAATCCATACCGTGATGGACTCGCGTGGGCCCTGACCCGAGTAGATCAAACTCATGGTTAATAGATTTTTGGGCCAGGGCATAAATATCTTTTTTATAAGGTCTGAGAGATCCGGCGGTTAATTCACGAAGATATGATGAAATAGAAGACGGATAATCTTGAACGGCCATTGAAAAGGTTGATTCTGACAGATCCCTTTTCCTGTTGGTACGCCTATTTACCTTACCAAAGGCCTTTGAAAGGAAATACCGCCACGGATTATTAGTAAGCTTACTTTTTATATAATATTTAGATCTCGACATCTGAAACATCTAAATTTGGTTATGCCGCTATGTTCAAAAATCGTAAAGGACTTCCCAATTGTCGTGAAATGAGGGATCAATAGAGCTATATCTGTATACGATGGTCTTGCCGGTTCCTGGGGGCCGCCCATTCCCGTCTTTCCAGTATTTAATGTATATCGCGGGGATTAACCGCGCATCTTGCTTATCATTATCTGGTTCCGGATCCGTTTCCAGCCAAATCTCCTTTTCTTCTATGATCTTCCATATCGCTCCACTGCGTTTGCTCCGCACTCTTTCCCCAACCCTCGGTAAATTCAACCTGTTCCTGAGCTCACGAAAACCGTAATGGGTTTTTTCTTCGGTTTCCAATACCCTGGGACCCATGAACATTATTCCTATAGCCCCCAATGGAGCTGTGACGAGTATGGAAAGAACCGCGACAGCTAAAATTACTTCACCTGAAGCAACACCCGCCGCCAATGGAACCGCGCCGATCGCGGCCTGAACCGTGGCCTTGGGAGTATAGGAAACAACGCAGAACAGTTTCTCATTTCTTGTGAGATTGGTTCCCATTAATGAGATATATGTCCCGATACTTCTGAACACCAAACCGAACATAATGATTAGAATACCGGCTAAACCTGCCTTCCAGGCCACATGAATATTAACCTGAGCGCCCACAAGGGTGAAGAGTAAGAGTTCAGCGAACACCCAAACCTTTTTTAATTTCTGGGAAATTATATGGGCGATTGCCTCAGCTTTTTCAAGTATTATGAATCCTATGGCCATGATTCCCAATAGCGCGGCAATGGGAATAATTTCCCTTAGGGTGTTTTCAAGCCAAATCAGCATTATGGCAATGGCCATGACCATTAGTGTTCTTTTTGGGGGCCGCCAATCGAATTTCTGAAACAGTTTTACCAGTAAATATCCAGGGATAAGTCCCACTATAACGCCCAATATTATGGACACAGGGATCTCAAAGAGCTTTGCGGCCACATTCACATCAGAGCCGTGATATGACCCAAGGAATATTGTGAAAATAACTATTACAAAAACATCATCAACTGAAGATGCCGCAAGAATAAGAGTGGGAATGCCCTTTTTCGCGCCTTTACCCTGTTCCATGAATTCGATCATCAAAGGGACCACAACAGCAGGGGACACAGCAGCGAGTATTGATCCCAATAGGGCCGCGTCCAACAGGCTCATATCCAATAATAGCGGCGCAATAAAGACCACAGCGGCTATTTCAAATACAGCGGGCAATGCGCTCATAATAAGCGCGGGTCGCCCTATTTTATTCAGGGTATCCTTATGAAGTTCAAAACCGGCTCTTAATAGGATTACTATTAGGGCGATCTTTCTGAAATCCGCGGAAACATCCATCATTTGAGGCCGCATTAAATCAAGAACATACGGGCCGACCAGGATGCCCACCAGCAACATTCCAACCAGACCTGGAATCTTTATTCGTCTAAAAAGATAGTCCGCGGACAAACCGAGAATTATTATGAGAGCTATGCTAAAAGCCATGAATGAGCCGCATATATCAGAATTTATGTAAATGGCTGGAAATACTTCCCCATGCTTCCAACCATGTCTGG
>CAZFJT010000222.1:0-5940 GCA_964519135.1 uncultured Syntrophales bacterium
CCGGTTGGGTTACTCCCATGTGACACTTGACCTGAAAGAGTACGGGAGCTAGCCCGTCAAATGGTCTTTATTATTAATTTTCCACCACTTCAATTTGCGTAAACAGGAAAAATAGACAGAAAGCCGATTGATGAGCTTGACAGGGGCGACGCGGGTATTTACCATACGCTAGCTTTATATTAAAATAGGGTGAATGTGTGAATAAAAGCGGCAATTCAACTTTAACATGGGAACGCGCGCCTAAATTACGAAAACCGGTTTTCGTAGTGGGGTACCACGGGTGGTCTGACGCAGGCAGTGTCGCGAGCGACACCTTGACACATATTATCCAAACCCTGCGGCCCATGACTTTGGCTAGATTGGATCATGAACCCTTTATGGTTTTCAGCCTTGAAAGACCTACCGCTACTATTGAAAATGGTTTATTGAGCAGCGTGGAGTCCTTGAGCGCGTCCCTGGAATTTTGGATAAATCCTGAAGGCCCCCAAGACCTGGTTTTAATGTTGGCCCACGAACCCCATTGCAATTGGATGACTTATGGTTCGGCGATTGCTGAGGCAATGTCCAAGATAGGCGCAGCCCATGTAATAACCATTGGAGGGGTTCAGGACACGATATCCCATTCTTCGTCAGCGGTGATATCAGTGGTATGCTCTTCAACTGAAACCCTGGCTTCCCAGCTCGGCCGGGACGCGGCTCTGAATCCTGCTGATTACAAGGGACCCATAAGTATCCATACAATTATTCTGAGCGCGTGCAAAAAAGTTGGAATTGAATCTACAGGTCTCTGGGCTCATGTGCCCGCTTATCTTCAGAAAAATCCCAGGCAAGTGGCCCGTCTTATTAAAATACTTAATAATTTTGTTGGTATGAATTGCGAGACAGAGGACCTTAATAGGGAATCGATAGAGTTGGATCGCAGAATAGAAGAAGCCTTATCACTTGATTCTAATCTCAGGGAATTTGTGGAATCCATAGAGGGCAAGGAACAGAGAAAACAAAGTGATGGGGAAGGCGCAGATAACATCATAAGGTTAAATGATTTTCTACGTAGGGAGCCACAAAAGGATCAAGACCTATAGTGATTTAAAAAACCATTTAGTGAAAACTTTTCGGAATTGTAATATAAAAGTACTAATGACAGTGTTTTTGAACCGGGTGGGATTCTATACTTTGGCATAAAGTTTTAATTGCCCGTTTGGAGCAGTTAAATATATCATGCATACGGTTCGCGAAAAACATTATACTTAGCGATAGCACTAAACCCCGCTTACGGTAACAGGGACATGAAATCCGCTGATTACGCAATCGAAATAATCCCGGAACTTTCAATTGACAGCAAATACGCTTCAATTATCTCTGAAGCGATGAGCAGGATCGAAGCGTTTACAGACAATGCTGTCAAGGGTAAGCGCATATCTGAGCTATTTGATATCGAAAAGCTCGGTATACAAGAAAATCAGGCCTCCAAGATACTCAACGCGAAGGGGCGCCTGGTTGTGGGATTTCAGTTCGAGGGCAAGACAGATAATCAGGAAGACTACTTTTCAGTCTTTGTGAAAAAACTCATGGAAAACGGCGGCAAGTCCGTGAAGTTTTCACTGTCCCCAACAGTCCAAGAGATTATGCTCCAATTGATATCATTGGAGGATAGACGCACTGTGGCAATATTTTCCATGCTCAACAGCTCCATGGAGATAGGTTACAGAATACTGACCACTCTTTATGGTAATCAGCTCAAGAGACTCCAAAAAAAAGTGCCGGCTTTTCTACAAGAGGAAGTAAACTCAAAAATCGAAAGATTGAAGCTGGCCGATTCCCCGGATGATGAATCACTTTGGAAAAATGATCCCACAAAAGCCAGAAAGAAAGTATCAGGAGCGCCTGATGGCAACAGGCCAGGCTCCCAGGACAATATACTCCAGGTTATGGCTGATGACAGCACTTTCAATGAACTGAACCAGTACGTTGAAAATGTGCAATCCAGGGCCGAGCATATAAGAGAGAAGAGAAAAAGACTCGAAGAAAACCCTGATATTCCCAAGGACAGGCTCTATGAGGAAATGGTCAGGGAGGATCTTGATCAGTTGGAAAACTGTTACGCGCGGATACATATTTATTTGAAGGCCTTCTACAAGAAAAAGGACAAGCGAACCACCAGCCGTAACAAAATACTTAGACAATTCTTCGGGGCTCAAATAGAAAAAATATCAGGTGATACAAGCCTGTTGGAAGATCTTCTCAGTCTCGATGAAAACGCATACTTCAAGAATCTGGAACGCCACAACGATCTCTAACTCCCTTTCGAGCCATTGAACCACCCGCCACATGACATTGCGGCAGGTGGTCACAAGTTTGCAAATTAGTAATTGGTTCCGGAACTTATAAAGCAGACTCAAAATAGCCGGCAAATAACTTAAAGCTACATCTTTTCAACCACCAGAGCCGAACCCATTCCGCCACCAACACATAGGGTTGCCAATCCAAGCTTCACGTTTTCCCTTTTTTTCATTTCATGTAGTAAAGTGGTGAGTATCCTTGCCCCTGACGCGCCTATGGGATGGCCCAAGGCAATTGCGCCACCATTCACATTGGTTTTTTCAGTATCAAAACCGCAATCACGTATAACCGCCAATGTCTGCGCGGCAAAAGCCTCATTTGCTTCGATCAAGTCTATTTTGTCTATGGTGAGGCCCGCTTTTTCCAGGGCCTTTTTTGTGGCCGGAATAGGTCCAAGGCCCATATATGCGGGGTCAACGCCTGCGGACGCGTACGAAACAACCCTGGCGATTGGTTTAAGTCCCATTTCCTTGGCCTTATCCTCAGACATAACCAAAACGGCCGCCGCGCCGTCATTTATACCTGAGGCGTTGCCTGCGGTAACTGTTCCGTCTTTTTTGAAGGCCGGTTTGAGCTTTGCCATTGACTCAATTGTGGAACCGAACCTGGGATGCTCGTCTGTGTCAAAGATTTTAGGATCTCCCTTTCTTTGGGGAATCTCAACAGGGATGATCTCGTCTTTGAATCTTCCCTCCTTAATGGCTTCCTCAGCCCGTTGCTGGCTGGTTAAAGCTATTTGATCCTGCTCTTCTCGGCTCAGATTATACTTTTCAGCCACATTCTCAGCGGTTATTCCCATGTGATAACCATTGAATATTTCCCATAGCCCGTCATGTATCATCAGATCGACCAACTCGCCGTCATTGAGCCTGCCTCCCCATCTTGCCGATGGAGCCGCGTACGGCGCGGCCGACATATTTTCCGAGCCTCCGGCTATTATTACTTCAGAGTCGCCAGCCTTTATGCACTGGGCTGCTAAACTCACGGTCCGTAGGCCTGATGCGCAGACTTTATTAACAGTGAACGCGGGGACTTCCTGGGGAATCCCTGAACCGATAAGTATCTGCCTGGCCACATTCTGCCCCTGACCGGCTTGCAAAACGCAACCGAATATCAGCTCATCTATTGATGATGGATCGAGCCCTGTCTTCTCCAATAGGGCCTTTACCACGATCTCCCCCAGCCTTACCACTGGAATTCCCTTAAGGGATCTTCCAAAAGAGCCCACTGGTGTGCGAAGGGCTTCAACTATTACAACTTCCCTCATTAATTACCTCCTATAATATCTGTTACGCTCTTGCATGTACTAGCGTGTACTTGGCAAAACCTCCATGGCCGCAATAACCTTAGTCCGAATATACTTCAGAAACTGCTAAAACTACTTTTTAATGAATCACGGGATCCACTTAATGAAACTTTTCCAAAGTCTTAAATGGACTTACCGGCCCTGGCCCTTGCTTGGGAAAGGCCTCTTTAGGAACCTTCAACTTCATCTCTTTATAATAATCATACGCTCCATAGTGAAGTGGAATATTCATGTTATCAAGGTCAGTGAGGGCTTGAAGCTCCCTTGCCGCGGGATGGGCTTTTACAAGGTCATCCAGTCCTTCAAACAGAGCCCGCGTGAGCTTGTAAACCACCTGCCTGTCAAGACTGGATTTCACAGCCAACAGCTTCCTTACGCCAATGGTCTCCACCGGTCCTCTCATACCTTTATACATACTTGGAGGGATGATCATTTGGAACAATCTTATGTCACCATTGGAAGTCATCTCGTCCACAAGGTTCCCAGTGAGGCATATGAATCTCAAACGAAGCTTGTCATTGTTATTCAACGCTCTGATTACAGTTATGGGCGCTGATCCAACCAAAGCCAGCCCCTGGACCTTTCCCCTTGAAATCGCGTGGGCGGCCCTGGTGTTACTCATGAACCTGAGCTTGACCTTCGCGCCATCAACTTGGCTGGATAACCTCAACACTCTCTGTACCATTAACCTGCCGCCGCTTTCAGGCAGACTGGTCGCTATGGTCAAACCTTCCAGGTCTTTGAGTGTATTGGTTTTAACAAGATCCTCTCTTATTACAATGTGCAAGGCCTCGTTCCAAAGAGGAGCCATGGATCTCAACTCCTTGACCGACCGAGATCTGAACATCCCCTCACCTGAAAACGCGAATCTGCATAATGGTTCATCAGCTATTATCAGGTCCGCGTCATCGATTCTCAGGGCTTCTATATTTTCACACGACCCCTCTGAAACCGCAGCGGAGACCGTTATACCATCTTGTCTGAGTTTATCGGACCACAAGGAGGCCATGGCCTGGCCAAGTATGTAGCTCGTATCTCCAGGCATTCCAGTGGCTATTAGCACACTTAATTTCGCGGACCCAGGGATTGCGATACCAGGATTTAACAATAATATGAAGCATATTGACACAATCACTACAGGACTGGAAAAGGAAATACTAACTCCAAATTGGATTTTACAAGAATGCTTCCCAATAAGACGCCCTTTATTAGGGATCCGCTTTAAAAGTCGTTGACCAAGCTTATTTTCAACATCTTTTTCAATAGTCATAAATTATAGATTTGTAGAAAACTGAGCATAGATAAGGAAAGGTTAATTTATCGCGTTTTTGAAAAATAATGAACAAAAACTTATGTAAAGGCCATGAAATCGTATTTCCCATGAGCCCATGGAATATACTGAAATACTAGTACAGCAGTTTTATTAATCAAATACTAAATCGTGTTAGTAGAAAACCTTTCCGGCTGATCCCATTGAATTCAGCTCCTTGATTTTTCTTTTACTTACGAGTTTTTGCGTGATATTATTTAAGTTAATTATAGGGCTAAGAGGTTCAACGTCCCATTAGCCAATAATCTACACAGAGGAACCCAAAATGGTGAATCACTATCTTAATTTTAAGCCATACTCCCATGCCTTTCCATGCGCGTGCAATAAATTCTTGCGATCGGTAAAATATGGGCTCCTGGTATTGGTCCTTGCAATGGGATCATTTGTGGCAAATACTGATTCTCAGGCGCAATCCAGTAAAATGTCCAATGGCGCCAAGAATTCCAAAACAGAGCTTGTGGAAAAGGTACAAGAAAAAATCGTATATTACACAAACAAGGAGCGTAAAGCCCGTGGCCTGAAACCTGTAAAGTCAGCCGAGGCGTTAAAATACATTGCAGCGAAACATAGCGCCAATATGTGCGCTTCAGACAGCTTCGAACATGAGTCCGGTAAATTTCCAAAAGGATGGAAGACCGTTCCAGGGAGATTTAAACGCATAGGGGTACATGCTGGAGCGGAAAATATCGGATATAGAACCCTTAGAGGCAAAGCGGATAAATGGGCCAAGGAAATGGTTAAGGGATGGATGAAAAGTAAGGGGCATAGAAAGAATATACTTGACCCCAAATTCAATTACATAGGTGTTGGTATAAAGCCATGCAAAGATTTGGGATACACCACTCAGGTCTTTTCCATTGAACCTGGCGCCAAAAATTAGGGAAGTGGATTAGTGTCACAAGCGCCCGAATATTTATTGTAATTTTATTGGATATTACATGAAGCGGATCAACAAGCTTAACAC
>CAZFJT010000223.1:0-1833 GCA_964519135.1 uncultured Syntrophales bacterium
TTGAAACTGTCTTTGTATAGTTCGGCTTGCTTGTTCAGCATTTCCCTCAGGCCATCTTTGTACACGGCATCCACCTTTTCTCCCAACTCCTTCATGAGATTATATACCTTTACATTCAGAGCCACTTTTGGGATAAACGGCGCAACAGCGCTGGTCAATATCAAATCCAACGCGCCCAAACCGCCCCCAACGGCTACTTCAGCAGTCAACAAGGCCATTGCCGACAGGGTGTATGAACCGTACAGGGTTATCTCTTCTTTTGTTGAGAGGCCTTTTTCAAAACCGGCCAGTTCTTCTTTTAGAACAGTGTCCACCTTTGAGATCACATCCTCCATGTGGTCCTGTATCTCTGATTCCCCAAGTTTTTTAACCTGTTCGCGGGTTATCCGCCTAATATGATCAAGGCCCTTGTCCTTTGATAGTAGTTCGGCCACCTTGAGATTGAACTTGTCAAGGGCTATTACTACAGGCTTGGAGTGCGCTTCATTCCATGAGCGCCTGAATTCGGCCTCTATTTCCTCCCTCTTTTTATCAATACTTGAACCGCGCCATCCCACAAGCCCCATACTTGCTTTTGTCAAAGCAGCGCCCATCAAATCACTAACTCTCTTCCTGGGACCATAAAGAAAATCGTATCTCCTTAAAGCCCTGCTTAATTGCAGCTTTGCACGATCCTGTAGATCTTTGGTGAAAATATGCTCACTTTTATCAAATACCTCCCTGGCAGTTTCTTCCACAGTCCTGTCTATTTCCCTTTCCAGATAGTCCACCCTTTGTTCATGAACCTTAAGTGGCTTCTGGAGATCATCAACCGCCAGCGTCGCTTGCCTTGCCAGATTTTCCAACTCACGGTTCCTGATTTCGCTCTGTAATTCCTGATCTTTTGGCAATTGAAGCAGTTCCCGGCCATGTTCCTTTTTGGATATTTGCGCTAAAATATTGGGCATGCCTGGCTCATAGTCAAGGGCCGCTACTTTTTCTTTGAACTTTTCCTCATAATCGGCAACCACTTGTGTATCCTGAACCATATTGAGAACTCTAACGGTTCTTTTCTTCCAATCCTTTGCCCAGCGCTCCATCTGAACTGTGGCCATATCCGCGTATTTGTCTTTTGAAGTAACCAATATTACGATATCGCTTATCACGAATACGTTATGGGCCGAAGCAACATGGGCCGATTCAGCGCTGTCATAGTCCGGAGTATCCACAAGTATCCACTCATCAAGGTTCACATGAACGTTGTCCACCATCTCAATGACTTTGTCCCCTGATGACTTGGACTCCACATCAAGCCCCATCTCCAACACCGGGCATTTTTCCAGAGTATAGGCCCATTTGGGAGGCGCCATCGCCAAAGGTAACTTGGTGCATGGCCTGATCGCTGCAGTTTTACTCACTACCTTTCCAGCCAAAGAATTGAATATTGAGCTTTTTCCGGTCCCGGTTCCTCCAATCAAGGAGACTATTAAAGGAAAATCATCCGGGAGACCGGATTTCCAAATCAATGCCTTCACTAGTCGTGAAAGTTTGAAAGTTTGTTTGTTTATCTCTTTGAAGTCCGGCGCCTTATCACTAATTTCCAAAAACTCGGCCGGATTCTTTAACTGGATATTTGTCATTATGTGATTCACAACTTGCATGAATATTCAATGTGTCCCGCTCCAGCCCTCAGGACAGAATAGCTGTATTTGTGCGAAACACTCCCACTTTATAAATCATAATCAACTTAACATTATATGGAACAGCTTCATTTATTGGAAGCAGCAGTGGACTACGTGTAAATGGGCCATGGCTCGAACCTGCTGATAGCTGTAGCGACAAGGTTGGGGGGCG
>CAZFJT010000223.1:1843-5936 GCA_964519135.1 uncultured Syntrophales bacterium
CAGCAGTGGTCTTCGTGTCAATGGGCCATGGCTCGTACCTGTTTGCTGTAGCGACATGGTTGGGGGGCGTGTGAGCCTCAGAGGCGCCTTCTGGATATACTTAGCGCGTCGCATGATCAATAAAAGGCGCAAAAACTAGCTTTCCTGAGATTCTATTGCGGCTCGCACAGCAGGCGGGATAAAAATTGAGTTCAAGTCCAACCTTTTCAATGACTTTGCCAAAACCTTGATCTTGCCCTGTCTCGACTGCTTGGGGTTAACAAATATCATCTGTTTTCCCGATAACTTACAATAACCGCCATCACTCCTGATCTGATTATGGGCCAAGTTTTCATATCTGATATCCACACCCAATTTGGTGGCGATTTCTTCCAGCCGCTCCAACATGTTCACTTCATTCATTGGGCATCTCCATTGGATGTTTATCAGGGATATCGGATAATAGTAACAGTTGATTTTGTCAAGGAAAATAGGCTCAAATAAACACATTGCTCCAACTTTAGGACCGTTAACGCCAAATGTATCACCTGGATTTATCTTGACAAATCAAAAAGCCGTTTATAACATGGCGCAATCGTTTATGGTAATTTCAAACATTTGATCACATTATTTTTTTCAACTTTTGGAGGAATCTAATGACTAAAGCTGAAATGGTAAGTCACATATCAGAACAGGCGGGCATCACAAAAAAGGCGGCGAATTCAGCGTTGAACGCCTTTGTGGAGGCGATCCATGATTCCTTGAAACAAAAAGACGGCAAGATCAGAATATCTGATCTGGGCACATTCAAGGTGGTCAAGAAAAAGGCTCGCACAGGCGTAAACCCGCAAACTCGCAAGAAAATAAAGATACCTGCAGGCAAGGCGCCTCGTTTCAGCGCGGCAAAAGCGCTAAAGGAAACAGTAAAAAAGACTAAGTGATATATTAAGTCCGCTGACTATATAGATTGCTCTTGTGCTTTCCAAATGAACCTTTAGTGTACAGGTTACTTGGGAAGTGGCCTAAATAGTATCTCCGGCAAGCCAGGTCCCTGCACTTCAATCTTGAATGTATTAAAGGGAGCTTTTTGGGCTACGGTATATCATATCTATGATGAATTCCGTAGTATTGGGCGCTGGTTGAGGGCGTTGCTCGATAGTCTGTTGTTAAGCGAGTACGGAGTGTTGTGTTCTTCTGTTCTCCTGACCACGGCCATCTGCGCTTGTCGGAATCCATCAAACTCACTCAAAAATTATCCATCCCACCCACAGGACTATTGCCAATATTCCTATTCCGATAGATAATTGAATATTACGGATTTATCATTAACCATAACACTGAGAACAATGGGATTTGGATCCGAGTTTAGGCGCGGTTCTCTGATCCTTTATGATTGAACTTTTTTTCATAAAGCAGACATTATGGCTGAGCTTGTTTAAGTGGATATTTATAACGACGTAAATCAAATAGGGGAAATCCTGTTTACCAAAGGCGCTCTTGATGGAGAAGGTTTGATAAAGCTCCAGGAGGCCGAGCTATATATCAGGGACAGGCTTTCCCAGGAGCGGGCCAAACAGGTGAGGGACTCGGTTCCCCACGCGCATCACACCACCGCTGCGGACGTTATTGCAGAGATGAAATTAAGCGGACCCAATGGGGTAGTGGATGAGGCCTCAGTGGTTCAATGCCTTGCCGAACATCTCGGGTATCCTTTCATGCGCCTGGAGCCCCTGGAAATGGACCCTGATTTTGTGACCAAAACATTGCCTGAAAAGTTTGCAATTCGGTTTCTGTTGGCGCCTGTAGCTGAAGAGGATTCCACAATAAAGGTCGCGATGTACGACCCCACCCAGGTCGAGGTAATTGAAGACATTGGTAGAATAAGCGGTCACAAAATAGATGTTGTTGTCTCTCCCAAATCTGATATTCAGAAGATACTCCTTGAATTCCACGGTTTTAGAGGCTCAATAAAGGCCGCGGAAGCCTCACATGTGAAACACTTCGCGGATGTTGGTGACCTGGAGAGGCTTTCGGATCTCCAGAGCCTTGAGGATATAACTCATACGGACAAGAACATCACCACAGCGGTGGACGCGATGTTCAGGAGGGCAATAACACTAAGGGCCAGTGATATTCATATTGAGCCCAAAAGGGCCAAGAGCGCATTACGGATGCGCATTGACGGCATTCTGCACGATGTGGACTGGATACCCGCGCCCCTTCATCAGGCTTTCACCACAAGAATAAAAGGCATGGCCGCGTTGGACATAGCTGAGAAAAGAAGACCCCAGGACGGCAGAATCAAATTAAGGGCGGGCGCGAGGGAAATAGAAGTCAGGACATCCACTGTGCCCACGGCATTTGGCGAGAAAACCGTCTGTAGGCTCCAAGATCCCGAGCTAATCTTCATGGCCCTTGAAGAGTTGGGATTTACACCCACCGACCAGCAAACCTTCGATGGAATAATCAATCGGACCCACGGAATCATACTGGTAACAGGCCCCACAGGTTCAGGTAAGACTACCACATTGTATTCAGCTCTCAAGACCCTGGCCTCCCCTGATGTAAACATAACGACCATTGAGGATCCTGTGGAAATGGTTACTGAGAGATTCAATCAAATTGGAGTCAATCCTGCGGTATCAATGCTCCATGACGCGGCTGAGAGGATGACGTTCGGCCCATTGATGAGACATGTGATGCGCCAGGACCCTGACATTATAATGGTAGGTGAGATAAGGGATACCCAGACCGCGACCCTTTCAGTGCAAGCCGCACTCACAGGGCATCTGGTATTTTCCACTGTTCACACCAACGACGCTCTGAGCGCGGTTAGCAGGATGCTCGACCTCAGCGTTCCCGCGTTTCTTCTTGCAAATACTCTTTCAGGGCTTATAGCCCAGAGATTGGTGCGAAGGGTTTGCCCACACTGTGTAAGGCCCTTTAGTATCTCTTTGAAGGCCCTGAACCGCCAAGGTTTTAATTTCGAAGGACCTGAAAAAGTGCGGCTTAAGCAAGGCGCTGGCTGCCACCAGTGTAGGGATACCGGATACTACAAAAGAGAAAGTGTATTCGAAGTGGTAAGGATCGACGAGGACATGTCCAAGCTTATTGTGGAAAACCCTGATCCTGTTGCATTGAGAGAGATGGCAAGAAAAAAGAAATTCCGCTCCTTGTGGGAAAACGCCATCCGCAAGATGCTTGCAGGAATTACCACCATAGAGGAAGTGCTCAGGGTTGTGCAGCCTGATCCCAAATTCAATGAACCGATTCGGCTCGACGATAAGGAATCCGGCATTGTGGAGACATGAAAACCCGAATAGTGTCTTTAATCCCAGTTAAGAAGTCTTGAAATAGCCCATTTGGAGTATTAAGATCAGATCCAAGATACCAGTATTGAACATAGTTCTATTCATTGTAACACTATTGACAACAACATTCGCAGGAATGCTGTACGCGGCCAAGCCAGGCCAATCCACCCTGGAGGCGTTTCTCAGCGGCTGGACATTTTCCATCCCCTTTCTCCTAATCCTGCTTACCCATGAAATGGGCCATTATATCGCTGCTCGTAGAAATGGGCTGGACGTGACGCCTCCTTTTTTTATACCGGCAATTCCTCCCCTTGGCTCATTTGGCGCTGTTATTAAAATCAAATCTCCCATAACCGACAGGAACACTTTATTGCAAGTTGGGGCTTCTGGCCCAATAGCAGGAAGTATTGTCGCGATACCACTTCTGCTGATAGGCCTTTACAACTCTGAGGTCATTTTGTTGGAACCGATTACCGAGGGCATGAGAATGTCCTTTGGGACATCCATAATCACCTTGACTACCACATGGCTCACCCAAGGCTCTGTGCCTGAAGGCTATGACGTTATGCTCCATCCCACGGCAACGGCCGCATATTTCGGGCTTTTTGTAACAGCCCTGAATCTTTTGCCTATGGGACAATTGGACGGCGGGCATGTGGTTTGCGCAATGGCCGGACCTGAAAGAGCCAGATTTGTTTCAATCGCGGTTCTTATATTATTGATACCACTGGGAATATGGAAATGGCCCGGCTGGATCGTTTTCGGTTTATTGGCTTTTATTATTGGTCTTAGGCGCCCTATGT
>CAZFJT010000224.1:0-5907 GCA_964519135.1 uncultured Syntrophales bacterium
AATGATCTTCTGTCAATACGCTCTTTTTCCTTAACTATCTTCTCGCGTATGCACTCGCCCTGAAGGTGTTCCATAACACCGAAGATCTCTTGCTTTCTAGCCTCTCCCTCTTCTCCCATTGAGGCCACGAAATCTTTATATATCTCCTCAAGCGCGGCGTATCGTTCTAGTTTTGGGGCTATTTTGATGGCTTCTTTAATCTTTGGCTCGCACTGAGTTTTTATCTTGTTTGCCAGCTCCTCATCGCCTGTGGAGGATTTGAGTTCCCTTTTCGTCAAACCCACGGAATCCCTTAGTTCGTCCTGGGCCTTTAAAATGGGCTGAATGGCTTCTTCAGCCTTGAACAGGGCCTCGATAATCAGTTCCTCAGGCAGCCTGTCAGAACCCCCCTCAACCATGACGATACCATTGCGGGACGCCACAACAGTAAGACTCAAATCTGAATACGATTCTTCCAGGGGGGACGGATTAACAACTATCGTATCTTCCACCCTGCCCACACGCACTGCGCCAACAGGGCCTTCAAAAGGGATATCCGAAATATGAAGGGCTGCTGAAGCGCCGTTAATGGCAAGGGTATCAGGATCATTTTCTCCATCTGCAGATAGAACAGTTGCGATTATCTGGGTCTCACAGTTGAAACCTTTGGGGAAAAGGGGTCTGATGGGACGATCGATAAACCTGGAGGTGAGTGTCTCTTTTTGGGTGGGCCTGCCTTCCCTTTTGAAAAAACCGCCCGGTATTTTACCGGCCGCGTACGTCATTTCCAGGTAGTCCACAGTCAAGGGGAAGAAGTCGAGTCCCTCTCTCCCGTGTTTTTCAGCAACAGCGGTTACCAAAACAACTGTTTCGCCGCATTTTACCAATACCGCGCCTGACGCCTGCTTGGCCATCCTGCCGGTTTCAAATTCAATTTCTCTATCACCTATTTTGGCGATCGTAATTTGTTGCATAGCTTTTCTGAGCCTCGCGATATCCCCCTTTTTGGGGGCCTTAGGGATCGGACTTACGAGCGACTTATTTACGGATGCCCAGTTCCGCTATGATTGTCTTGTACCGCTCTACATTCTTGGACTTCAGATAGTCCAACAAACGCCTTCTTTGACCGACCAGTTTAAGAAGTCCTCTTCTGGAGTGATGATCCTTTTTATGGACCTTGAAATGCTCTGTAAGGTACGAAATACGTTCGGTCAACAAGGCCACTTGCACTTCCGGTGAGCCGGTGTCGCTGTCATGTATTCGATACTTCTCTATTATGTCTTTCTTTTTTTCAGCATGAAACGCCACTTCTGACAATCCTCCTGAATGGCGGGGTTTGCGCCTTGAAAAAATAATCAGAATTAAGTATCACACCCAATTGGTAATGTAAAGACTTACAAACAAATAAAAGTACGGATTCACTTAGGCGCCGCCTTGCGCCTATTGGCGTGAGCTCCGATTCGCTGTGTTTTATTCGCAGGCTCAGGAAACTTCGCTCATCGGACTCACGCCGCCTAGCCCGGCCCACATAGCTCCCCCTACAAGAGTGAATGGTCACAAATAAAAGTATGTATTCACTTAGGCGCCGCCTTGCGCCTATTGGCGAGAGATCCAATTCGCTGTGTTTTATTTGCAGGCTCAGTAAACTTTGCTCGTCTGAATCCCGACGACCAATTGCGGTTCAGACAGCTTCCCCTACAAGAGTAAATGTTTACAAATGAAATACGATAAAACCATGATATGCTTCAGGGCTTCATAAATAACGCTCCACCTCGCTTTTTTAAACTTGGCGGATCTTTATTTTCACAAATCGAGCATTGGGCTCATTTGTTCACTATGCCGAACATGCTTTATTCCAAAAACTCCAGGCGCGACAAACAAAACCGACCCTGGATTTAATTGGTATCATGGTTCGCAGTTCCAGGGCTGGGACCACATCATGATCAGCGCCTGACAATTCATGAAGCAAAGTGGAATATCCTTTTTAATACAATAAGTTAACCTGACACGAACAATCGTATTTTTCGCAAGATTCTGATCTTCAGGTTAATTGATTTCCGCGCCTTTTTACGCTATCATGAACATTGGTGGTTGAGAAATCATGACTGACCCTCCATTTATAATCCAGTATTTCAAAAATTATAGATTTGGCGCAATTAACGCCGCAGGAACAACGTTCGCCCATATTTGGCCCAAGGCCCGGAGGAGATAGGCTATGGATTTTTTTAAGAGTCTAACGGAAATAGTCGGAGAGGCTAATATCAGCGTATCCCAAGTGGACTGCCTTGCTTACTCAAGGGACATGTCTGTCCATGAAGGCACACCCCAGGCAATCGTTTTCGCTGAAAACACCGAGCAGGTCAGCAAGATAGTCAGCCTGGCCCATGAGCATGGAACCCCAATCACAGCCAGAGGAACAGGCTCATCCGTAACAGGCGCTGTCCTGGCCCCAAAAGGCGGCGTAATACTTGACTTCACTAGAATGACAGAGGTCAAGGAAATAAACGCGTCAGACGGATACGTTATTGTAGAGCCGGGCGTCATATGCAACGCCTTGAATGCAAAGCTCGCGCCGACCCATTTTTTCCCCCCTGATCCAGGAAGCGCGCCCATAGCCACCATAGGCGGTATGATCTCCACAAACGCCAGTGGAGTGAGAGCCGCAAAATACGGCACAACAAAGGACTATGTAAAAGGCCTCACTGTTGTGCTCTCAGACGGACGGATTATCAAGACAGGCTCCCTCGCGCCAAAAAGCTCTTCAGGATACGACCTTACAATGCTGATCGCCAGCTCAGAGGGCACATTGGGAATCATAACTGAAGCGGTATTGAAGATCTTGCCAATGCCGGAATATGAGTCCTTTGCAAAGGCGTCTTTCCCTGATGTGGAAACCGCAGGCAAAGCTGTTGAAAAGATTTTTTCCTCAGGTTTGGAATTGGCCACCTGCGAGATTATGGACAGTGTGAGCCTTGATGTTTGCAGGGACGCGCTTAACATGGACATACCAAAGGATATTAACTGCCAGTTGTTCATGGGATTGGACGGCCCCAAAAGCGCAGTACAGGAAGACATAAAAAAAATTGATGAAATGTGCAAGGAAGTCGGTGGAATAGAGAATATTTGGTCAGACGATCCTGTGGCAAAGGCCAAGCTCTTTGCAGCCAGGGGCGGGCTTGTGCCCGGAATGAGTCGACTGAAACCCAAGTATCGCCTAATTCCCCTTGTGGAAGACCTGGGAGTTCCTATTAGCCAAATCCCGGCCACCATAGACGAAATACAGAAGATCGGCTCAAAGTATGGCTTTCCTGTGGCGACTTTTGGGCACATTGGGGATGGCAATCTTCACGCGACTTTCATTATGAATCCCACAGACCCGGGAGAATGGGAGCAGGTGAAGAATATCGCGCTTGAATTCATTGACATGACCGAAAAATTCCAGGGAACCTTCTCAGCAGAGCATGGGGTGGGAATGGCTAAATCCCCATACATAGGCCGCCAGCTTGGGGAAGGCCTCAATGTGATGAAGGATATCAAAAAGGCCCTGGATCCAAAAAATATACTGAATCCAGGCAAGATGGGCTTTGAAGACGCTATTACTGATATCTTAGATGAAAATAGCTTCCAGAAATATATATCAGCCGCGCAGGAAGTGGAAAGTTTCCCAGGAAATGTGGACAATGAGATTCTGGCTTGCATACAGTGCGGTTTCTGCAGAGTGGGGTGCCCTACTTTCGGACATACAACCCTTGAATCCCTGAACGCCAAGGGCAGGGTAACTCTGGCTCACAATATGCTCATGGGCAATGTTCAACCCTCTGAAGACCTGGCAAAGAGATTGTACCAGTGCATGATGTGCCTGAATTGCAAGTCCGTTTGTCCAGCCCAGGTGAAGGTATCGGATATAGTTCAGGCCGCAAGACAGAGAATTGTTGAAAAGGGATACCTTCCGGAAATCTTCAAACCGGCCCTTGCCTCAATGATCGACGCGGCAAATCCCCTATTGGCCGACCAGACCAAAAGAGCGGACTCGTACCCTGAAAATTACAAAAAGGCGATTCCCAATGAGACGGAAGCCATTGTGCATCTGGGATGTGTGACAAGCTTCCAGGACGTTAAGACCATACCCGCGTTCATGAAAATCCTGGACAACGCTGGAATCAATTACGGCGCAATGGGAGAGGATGAGACCTGCTGCGGCTACCTCGCGTATCTTGTGGGCGACATGAACACCTTTCAAAAGGCCATGGAAATCTATCAGGAACGCATGGATAAGTATGGGCCCAAGGAACTTATCACTACCTGCTCAGGATGTTTAAAGACTTTCAGGGATCTTTATCCCACTTATGGCGCGAAGAATGGCTATGAAATAACCCATGCGGTGGAACTCATTGAGAAACTGATAAATGAGGGTAAACTGAATTTCAAAGATGACGCGAAGCCCCTCAAAGTTGCTTACCATGATCCATGCGATATAGGGCGACACATGGGAATCTATGAACCACCGAGAAATGTGATCAACGCTATCCCTGGTGTTGAACTGATGGAATTCCCCCAAAATAGAGCCCAGGCCAAATGCTGCGGTGGTGGTGGAGGTATGAAGGGTTTTGATAATGATATGGCCGGAGAGATTGGCTACAAGCGCTTGAATTCAGCCATAGACCTTGGAGCGGACGCAATTGTGTCAGCGTGTCCGTCGTGCAAGCAGACCTTCAACCAGGCTGCTGCAAAAGCCCGTAAGGAAAAGAAGGTTAAGATCAAGGTGATGGATATTACTGAATTGGTCTCCCAGAGGCTTGCATAAAACAGAAGCATTAAACAATTACCCTGGGAAGGCCCTTCTTGGACGCACTTGAGGCCTTCCCAACTTCACACTTCCCATAACGTGGGCCAAGTTGATTATCCCGCCTGTCTGTAGCCTTTAAATAATAACATCCAGGAACAACGCATCTGAGCGCAGAAAATCTTTCTAATATTTATAAATGAAAATAGTTGCAAAGCTGAACATTGTTTTGTATTTTAAACACTGATCAGTTTTCATTACTTCAAGGTCGACACCCAGTGTAAGGAGGACAAATATGTCCATTGCAGACAGAAATAATCCGTATAATTTCGACCCATTCCTCGAAAAGATCAATTCCGTGGATTTCTACAGGGACGATCCTTTCCTTCAAAGGGTCGTCGGACATTACACTCGTGAAACAGAGCCTGAGTTACATGACAAGCTGCTCACTTTTTCCAAGAAGGCCTCGGGCCGTTGGAAGAAACTAGCCGATCATGTGGCCAGACCGGAGCATAGGCCATATATGGAGCATTATGACGCTCATAGGCATAGGATAGACAGGATTGTCCGTCCAATGGAGACACAGACTTTGGAGAACGAAGTGTTCTCAGAGGGATTATTCTCTTCAAACACATCAAAATGGGAATCTTTTGCAAAGCGATTCATCCTGGATCAGATCGGTGAAGCTGGGGTTCTGTGTCCTGTGGCCTGCACAGAGGGCTTGGTTGCCCTAATGGACGCCTTTTCCAATGACCTGGCGCCTGAGGCAAAAGAGATCTTAAAACATTGCAAAGAAGGGGTTGATGGTCAGTTCGGAGTTGGCGCGCAATTCATGTCCGAGATCCAAGGGGGATCGGATATACCGGCCAATCTCCTAGAAGCTGTTCCAGATGGTGATCATTACCTGCTTTTTGGAAATAAATTTTTCTGTTCAGCCATGCAGGCCGATTACAGCATAGTTACAGCAAAGATATCAGGCACAGAGGACATTGGCGCGTTCGTGGTTCCATCATGGCGCCCAGGGGACAAAGAAAGGGAGACACGTAATGGGTATTTGATCAACCGCCTGAAATGGAAAATGGGCACATCTGAATTGCCCACCGCAGAGATCGATTACCAGGGCGCAAAGGCTTACCCTGTGGGGC
>CAZFJT010000225.1:0-310 GCA_964519135.1 uncultured Syntrophales bacterium
GTCCTTGAGGGCGCAGACGCTCAGGCAAGACTAATGTACGGACTCATTACCGGCATCGGCTTTATCGGAGGTGGAGCAATCATAAAAGATAAGGCCGGGGTTTCCGGCACAGCCACTGCCGCGAGCCTTTGGAACACAGGGGCCATAGGGATGAGCATAGCGTGGGATAGGTTTGAGATCGCTATCCTGTTAAGCGCTTTGAATTTTGTCACTCTCCTGTTGGTTCCCAAGATAAAGGAAGCCACAATGGAATGAATTAGGGGCCAGAAGCTGTTAATTATGGACATATTAATTTAGCAATTTCGCGTTT
>CAZFJT010000225.1:320-5900 GCA_964519135.1 uncultured Syntrophales bacterium
AATGAGTTTGCTAATGAGTTTGCCAAAAAGTTATAGTCTCTGAAACTTAATAATAAGGAGCCCAGGAACATTGGACACTCAAAAAACGAACGTATTGAGCAAAGACGCATCTGTTGGGCGGGACGAGGAACTAATTTTCGCAGGCCGTATCCCAATGCGCGTTTTCCATTTTTCCCATGGAATCATCTGGCTTCTGCTCTTTGGTTGGAATGTGGGAATACTCTGGTCTTGGATATCAAGCCTGGGCTGGGACGTGAAAGTTACCACCAAGAGAGTCGTATCCGTAAAGGGCATAATTGCCCAGCATGAGGAGCAAGTGGAATATTACCGGGTACAGGACATTCAATTTGAGCAAAGTGTTATCCAAAGACTGGCAAATGTGGGTGAAATTACGGTTATATCCGATGATCCCACCGCGCCTGAGCTCACATTCCCAATGAAGGCCCCTGAAAAACTCAAGGAGATCATGGCTGAGCAAATAAGAATACAAAGGCAGGAAATGGGCGCTATCCAAATGGACTAATAGGAGATTCATGTTTACAGGTAGCCCAATTATCAACTTATACATTTTCAGACAATGTATTTCTCAAATTGCAAAGGACGAGATCCATGAACAAAATTCAACATGTGGTTCCCCACGAAGGAAAATGGGCGGTAAAAGGCGAAGGTAATACACGTGTTACCTCAATTCATGATACCCAATCCGAAGCGATCGACGCGGCTAAAGAGATAGCGATCAATCAAAAGTCGGAGGTATTCATTCATAGACCTGACGGCAGGATACGTGAACGAGACAGCTACGACGACGCTCCGAATTCCACAAAAAACGAATAGGCGCCCATGTGGTGGGGCAATGAATATCGTACAACTTTATTGTCCCTATCACTAAGAGCACCCCTTTAAAGGCCTTTAAAAGAAAACCTATAACTTTGCGTTTTCACTAGGGGAGCTGATCGCCGACTCTTGTTGATTATCCTTTTTCGCTATATATATTGAAAAGACAGGAGAAAGTGAACGATGATTCCTGTAAGAGACGCAAATAAGTCCCATTCCTTTCCAATTGTTACTGTAACTCTCATTGGTTTGAACGCGCTGGTTTGGCTCTTTGAGGCCTCTTTGGGACCCAAAGGGCTTGAAATGTTCGTAAAGGCTTATGGATTTGTGCCGGCTCATTTTCTTAATTTTTCAGAACATCCCGGTGGTTTTTTGGGAAACGCTTTGATACCTATATTTGCTTCACTTTTCATGCACGGGAGCTGGATGCATGTAATAGGTAATATGTGGTTTTTATGGATATTCGGAGACAATGTGGAAGACAGGTTGGGACACGGGATATATCTATTATTTTATTTACTATGTGGGGTGGCCGCTTCAATGGCGCATCTCGCGTTTAATCCAGAGTCCATTGTTCCCACAGTAGGCGCCAGTGGCGCAGTGTCCGGTGTGTTGGGCGCTTATATTATCAAGTTTCCCAAGGCCAGGATTCTAACTGTCATCCCATCAAGGCGTCAGGCCAGGTACGCTCGCGTGCCAGCGTTCCTTTTTATCGGCCTTTGGATAGCCTTCCAATTTATAAGGGGAGTAGCGTCATTGGGTGTTTATGACGCAAACGCCGGGGGAGTGGCCTATTGGGCTCACATAGGCGGATTCTTCATAGGAATGGGTCTATTTTATCTGCTTCCTGAGCGCCGTATGTTTCGGGAGCTGGACAGGGAGCAACCAAAAGGGGAGTTAGTATAATAGTCTTCATTTGTTTGCTCGGTTGAGTCCGGATAGAACCAAAAAACTTAAAGTGGCGCCCACTTTTCTCACGTATGCCTTATAGCAGCGATATAGCTCATATCCACACTCCCTAATCATCGTCCTATCGATGTTGTTTGTTGTTTGTGCCTTTTTCCCAATAATCATCAGAAACAGACTCATCATCTCAGTATTTCCATAGGGTAGGATGAGAGCGCTCATCTTGCCCAAGGCCATGAAAACTCCCATCAAGATCGCCCTTGACCGAGGCGCCATAGGGGTGCTAAGTTTAAATCTCTACAAAATGATCCTAGACTCATCAAAAACGTAGAGATCTTGGTTATCGGATAATTCTCACAAGCTCGGCGAACCATACTAGAACATTGCTAATCGTATGATAGGCGGACTTTGGCCCAAAATCTTGAGATTCTGTGAGATCACGGAATTATTAGCCATAATGTGAGACTCTCCCATTCCAGGAGGGCGCAAATCAACCATACAACCAAAAAGGGGCGTGTTATGAGACGTGGAATAGTTATTGGATGTGTCGCAATTGTGGCAATGTGTCTGATCGGAACCGCATGCGCTGAAGACAAACCGATCAAGATCGGCGCTATGTTCATCAGTTCCGGTCCGCTAGGGGGGTACGGTATTAACGGCAAACGGGCTATAGAGATGGCAATCGACGAGATCAACGAACAAGGCGGAGCGCTCGGCCGCAAGCTGGAGCTGGTGTTCGGTGATACCAAGCTCAAGCCGGACATCACGAAACAACTCGCAGAGAAATTCATTAATGAAGACAAGGTTGATTTCCTGATGGGCCCCACGTCCAGCAAATTAGCCATGATACTGACCGAGATCGCTCGCGAGAATAAAAAGATCCTGATCGCTACACAATCGGCAGCAGGCGCACTCACAGGCGCTAAATTCAATCCGTATCTATTCAGCACATTAAGCAACGCCATGATGCATTCCCGCGCTGGCGCCTACTACATGGCCTCACACCCATACAAGAGATGGATGTGTGTCGGTCCGGATTACAATTACGGGCACGGCTCCTGGAAAATGTTTCAAGAAAAATTGAAGGATTTGCGCCCAGATGTGGAGATCATGGAAGGCGTTTTCCCCAAACTGATGACGAAAGACTACGAACCATTTATAAAGAAAGTGCTCGAAGCGAAACCTGACGCAGTCTGGTGCCCCCTTTGGGGCGGCGACGCGGTGAACTTCATCAAACAGGGCAAAAAGCACAACTTGTTCGACAAGATCGCCTTCGCATTTCCAGTAGGCGCGGCTCTTGATACCCTGGTTCCTCTCGGCAAAGAGACCCCGGACGGGCTCTTTATGTCGAGCCGTTACTTCTTTACCACACCCGATTCCGAGATGAACAAGAAGTTCGTAGAAGCCTACTATAAGAAGTTCAACGAATATCCGGATTATATGGCCGGCGAAACCTATGCGGGTGTTTATTTCATCAAGTGCGCTATCGAAAAGGCCGGCGGCCCCAGTCCGGATAAAATCATAGCTGCTGTGGAAGCTCACCCCTTCGCGTGGGAAACTCCGGAAGGGTGGAAAGTCCTCCGCAAACAGGACCACCAGGTAGTCGAAGACGTCATATGGGGTGAAACCACTATGAGCGACGAACACGGTTTTGCCATCCTCAAAAATATCCAATCAATCCAAGGGGAACAGATCTGCAGGACCCCGGAAGAATTGAAACAGGTGGCAAATGAAAAGGTGAAATAATCGAAGCGCTCTGTATTTATCGGGGGACTCTTTCTCATAGGAAATTGTTCCCCGAAGACATACATGCTCGGAGGCCGGCCACAACGAACAATGAGAAATCGTTTTTTTGCGTGATATACTATGGTCTGTGATGGTAGCGCATCACGGACACCAGGTTATAGTGATGGTTCCATGGTAATTTTCGTTAGGATCTGCTGAAAACACTCGGCCCACAATGCGGTCAAACTCAGTTCCTGTTAAGCCTATTCCAAACCATTCGGGGTCTGCGTTTCTTGTGACGGGAAACGTTCCTGGAATTGGTCCATCATATCTTGGCATGGCCTCGTCGTTGAGGTTGCTTAGCAATCTAGTATAATCAAGTCCAGCGCCAGGATTAATAACAGCTTCATTGTCACCGATAACCATGGTAGCTGTGTTCATGCTGTTCAGGTCACTGAATTTGACGGGTGAGGGCAAATATACGACAGAAACATTACCTGTAAACATTACATAAACCGCTCTGGTGATACACTGATCCACCTCTGCGCTGGAAGTAATAATCGAGTTAGGGCCACCTGTATGCCGTGAATCTGTGGCCGGTCGAACAAGAAGCCGCTTCAAATTTCTGGGACTACTAAAGATTGGCTCAGGACCTACAAAGGGACTTTCTCCGTTCCACAGGTTTCCCAGTTGAAATCCCAGATTAACGAATCCGCCCACTGTATGATATGTTTTATTTATGCGGTCATGGGCGATCTCATATTTAACGGAGAACATCCCGTCCCGTGACTTCAGTTCCGCTCCTCCCTTGTAACCGTAAACAGATGTTCCAGCGCTGAACCTGTATCCTGTGGCGTGTAATCTAAGATCAGGCCCCCCGTTCCAAAGCTCGTGGGAATAGCCGGTCTGGAAATCGTAATTCTCAGGACCTGTGCGAAAAACCCTGGTCAACACATCGCTATTGAAGAGATTTCCATAATAATTCAAGGTCAAGTCCACAGCGTCATTGCCAGGCAAAAGAGCGGCGAATTCTACACCTAAACCCCCGGAATTATACCACTTACCACCAATCTTTGTGGTGTCGAAGAATCCGTTCACGCCTATTAATGTATTTTCGTTAAGTATTGTGCGGTACCCGCCGCCAAATGAGAGATCCTTGCGCTCGTCAAAACTGCTGGTGGAAGTGATCGTGTCGCGGCTGCTAAAGACGTTTCTGATGGAATCCCAAAAATTCGTGAATTCTCCGTGAGCCTCTCCAAATATGGCTGAATTCCCATGACCTAAGGTTATGGGGAGTAGATAATCGACGCTCAATCTATTGGAACGAGCATAGGCGCTACCAAAGCGGTATAGATAGCCGAACTGAAGATTGGGGATATTAGGTAATATTCCTTGGAATAGATTAGGACTAAAAAGAATGGAACTCTGTTCTCTTGGACCCACTAGACCCGCCATGGGAGCAGACAATGGATTGGATGGTCCAAGATCAAGATCGCTTCGGGTACCTCTCAAAACATTGGGAGCGCTATAAGGGGACTGCCGGAGGCCTTGGGCGATAGCAGAGTAAGAGATCAACAACGCAATAATCAGAGTTAGAATAGACAGAACGATACAGCGGCCGAAACTAGGGCTTCCCATACCAATTCCCCTGCAAACGCCTTATAACCTTTAAATTTTAAGGTATATCAGCGCAAACAACATATTAAACACTTAAAATATATAGTAAATTATATCATTACCGCCATTTCATTGTCAATGTAAATAAAAGCAACTTTTGTAATCCAGTACAAAGGCGTCCTGTTATAGACAGTGGGCGTTTGTTTTGGCGACTCCTTGTAAATGATCGGTATATCGTGGATTACCTATACTCCAAGCTTCTTCAATAGATCCTTCCTCCATATGGGGCTCCGTTCCTTGGCTTTAGTCTTAATAATTTTGATGATTTCCTTGTCACTTTTGTGATCCAGTGAAGTCTTAGCCAAGACTCGTTCCTCGGATAATATTTTCCTATAACGGGCAATCTCCTGTCCCCTGATTGGATTCTCAAGCATGCTCTTATTCTCAAACCATTCCAGGCGATGAAGAGTATCCCAGACCATTATCTCAGTGGCAAGA
>CAZFJT010000226.1:0-5843 GCA_964519135.1 uncultured Syntrophales bacterium
TCCTTAAAGTCACAAGCGTAAAACACGCGCTTAAGGCCCAACAGGTCGGCGCTGACGCTGTGACCATGATCGGATATGAAGGAGGCGGGCATGTGGGGATGGATGATGTGGCTTCGTTTATTCTAGTGCCAAAGGCTGTGTCAGTCCTTGATATTCCTGTGATAGCCGGAGGCGCGATATGCGATGGAAGGGGATTTCTGGGCGCTCTTGCCATGGGGGCTGAAGGTGTTCTTATGGGCACGGCTTTTCTGGCCAGCCAAGAGTGTCCTGTTCACGAAGTTTTTAAGGAAAGACTAACAGAAGCCAATGAAACAGACACTTGCCTGGTGATGAGAACAATCAGAAATCCACTAAGATGCCTTAGGAATCAATTGGCCGAAGAAGTCCTGGAGATGGAGGACAGGGGAACCACGCTCGGTGAGATAATTACCAAAGTGGCCGGTCACACTGGCAGACAAGCCTATGAGATCGGGGACCCTGACATGAGCCCAATACCAAGTGGACAGATCTGTGGGCTCATCAATGAGATAAAATCAGTCCAAAAAATAGTGGACGATATTATAGAAGGCGCGACACAGTTAAAGGATAGATTGGACAAAATGGCCGTCAAATAATGGTGATTTAACCAGGAGGCGCCCAATGGAAGAGAGGATCTGGCACAAGTCTTACGCCCCACAGGTTCCCCCTAGCATAGACTATGAGCATATAACCCTAGGGGAAGCATTAAGGAAAACCGGCAAAGACCATAAAGACACTACCGCGCTTATAATGATGGGTAAGAAGATCTCCTACCAGGAACTGGACAATCTGGTGGATCGCTTTGGAGCGGCTCTAGCGGACCTTGGGGTGGAAAAGGGCGATCATGTTGCCATAATCCTTCCTAATATTCCCCAGGTGGTTATAGCCTCGTACGCGGTTTTCAGGCTCGGCGCAGTGGTTGTGACGCACAATCCACTTTACACGGAGTCTGAGTTGGAACACCAATTGAATGATTCAGGCTGCAAGGTTGCAATCTGCCTGGATTTGCTGGTTCCCAGAATCCAGAAGCTACAAGACACAACAAAGGTAAAGACCATAATCTCATGCCATATACGCGATTATCTGCCATTTCTAGCAAAACAACTATTCGGACGTGTAATCCAAAAAAATATGCATAGAAACACAAGGGGCGCCCAAGGGGTCCATGATTTTTGGGACCTTGTGAATAAATACACGCCTAACCCTCCTAACCGTAATGTAAAATGGGAGGATCTCGCAGCGCTGCTTTATACGGGTGGGACCACAGGTATTTCCAAGGGTGTGATGCTCACCCACGCAAATCTTTGTGTGAATGTTCAGCAATTAAAGGCTTGGGTATTTGACGCGAATGAAGGCCAGGACACCATGATGGGTATTTTCCCGGTTTTCCATACCGCTGGATTTACGGCGGTAATGAACCAATCCGTTTTCAGGGGACTCTCAGTGATTCTCATACCGCGGCCTGAACCTGGGATTGTGCTTAAGATGACCCAAAAATATAAGCCCAATTGGTTCCCTTGTGTTCCAACGATCTATGTGGGATGCCTTAATCATGCGGATTTCCCAAAGACTGATTTTTCATGTGTAAAAGGATGTGTGTCAGGCGCCGCGCCGCTTGCCGTAGAAACCATAAAGCAATGGGAAGAGGCTGTTGGCGCGGGGATAGTGGAAGTGTACGGGCTTACTGAAACCTCGCCATTGTCCCATGCAAATCCGTGGCGAGGAACAACAAAGGCAGGAAGTGTCGGAGTCCCTGTTTGCGATACTGATTGCAGGATAGTGGACGTGGAAACAGGGGAAAAGGAGCTCGGGCTCGGGGAGACAGGTGAGATACTCCTAAAGGGCCCACAACTCACACAAGGATACTACAACAGGCCGGATGAGACCGCCAACGCCATTAGAGACGGATGGTTCTATACAGGTGACATAGGATACATGGACGATGACGGATATCTGTTCATAGTGGACAGGAAAAAGGACATGATAATTGCGGGTGGGTACAATATTTATCCCAGAGACATTGATGAAGTTCTCTTTCAGCATCCTTCAATACAAGAGGCCTGCGCAATTGGAATCCCGGATGAATACAGAGGAGAGACAGTAAAGGCTTTTGTGGTCAAGAAAATGGGTCACAGATTGTCCCAAGAAGATGTCATATCATTTTGCAAGGAAAAGCTCGCAGTTTATAAGGTCCCCAAGATGGTGGAGTTCACCGATGATCTGCCCAAGAGCAATATAGGCAAGGTACTGAGGCGAAAGCTCAGGGAAATGGAAATGGAGAAAAGAAAAAAGCAGGGTTCTTAGAGAGTTCAAGCTCGGAATCAGAAGTGATGGTCAAGTTAATTTGTGCTATTATCTGACTTTAACCAAGAATATACATATGTGAAAGGAATATACGGTAATGGCTGAATCAACAGCGGCAAATTTTGTAACTTATTCCAGGGAAGGCCATGTGGGGTTTATAACCTTGAACAGGCCGGACAAGCGTAACGCCCTGAATCTAAAGGTCTGGAACGCTTTGAATGACGCAGTGGCCCAGGCTGAAGATGATGAAGAGGCCAGGGTGGTAATACTAAAAGGAGAAGGGAAGTCATTTTGCGCGGGCCTGGATCTCACCCCTGAGAATGAACTCTTCTCGGTTGTTAACGGACCACAGGGCGCAAGTCAAAAGATCATGTTCTATAGGGAAGTAAAAAAGGTTCAAGCAATCCACACCAGGTTGGAGAATCTCATAAAACCCACGATTGCCCTAATCCACGGTCATTGCCTTGGCGCAGGCCTGGAGATGGTTCTTTGCTGCGATATTCGTTTATGCGCAAAAGAGACATTGTTCTCATTTCCAGAGGCCAGGCTCGGGTTTATTACTGATGTCGGCGGACTTCAGAGATTACCCAAAGTTGTTGGCCCAGGGTACGCAAGGGAGATCGCCTTTCGGGCCATGCGTTTTGATTCTGCAAAAGCTGATAAGATCGGGCTGGTGAATGAAGTTTGGGAAGACAAGGAAACCCTGGATAAGAAAGCCCTGGAAATGGCTGAAGAGATAGCCGAAAATCCACCATTGGCTGTACAGGGCGCAAAAGAGGTGTTCCTGTTCAATGAAGAAGCCTCCCTGAGGAAGCCCTTGATTACAATGCTGCCCGTTCCAGTATGATAGTCCCTTCTGAAGACCTTATGGAGGCCATTACAGCTTACCTTCAGAAGAGACAGGGAACATTCAAGGGCGCGTGAAAAACCAAAAATAACTTATTGATAGAATTATAGCTTTTCACAGCCCGGATGGGTCATTATCCAAACAGGACCATAAAATTGGCCGGCCGGCCGATTAATAATACAAAAGAGAAGATTTCTGGAGATTCATAAATGGGAGTTAACTATTATAAAAGGGACTTACGAGACGTTAAATTCGCGCTTTTTGAGTGGATGGATATGGACAAGGTTTTAACTTATGAACCTTACAAGGATTTCGATAAAGACGACTTTTCCATGATCCTGGAAGAGGCTCATAAAGTGGCAAAAGACGCTTTGGGTCCAGCTAATCAGGATGGAGATCAACAAGGATGCACATTTGATAATGGTGAGGTTAGGGTTCCAACGCCTTATCACGAATGTTGGAAGGTGATGGCTGAAAACGGCTGGATAGGACTGTTCAATTCCCAGGAATTTGGTGGCCAGGCCCTTCCGTTTGTTCTGGGAGGAGCTATCATAGAGATCCTAAACTCAGCTAATATGGCATTTATGATCTATCCTGGCCTTGCCGCGGGAAACGGCAGACTGATCGAAAACTATGGTGAGGATCAAGACAAGAAACTCTTTGTGGAAAATATGTGCACAGGGGTTTGGGGTGGGACCATGTGCCTCACTGAGCCTGACGCGGGCTCGGATGTGGGCTGGCTGAGAACCAAGGCAACGCCTGATCCTGATTCCGGAGATCCCAGAATCTACAAGATAGAAGGAACAAAGCGCTTTATAAGCGGCGGGAACCATGATCTCACAGAGAATATTATCCATTTGGTTCTTGCTCGTATTCAGGGCGCGCCCAAGGGAACAAAAGGGATCAGCCTTTTCATTGTTCCAAAGATTTGGGTGAACCAAGATGGCTCTCTGGGCGAGCCCAATGATGTGGTATGCACAAATATAGAGCATAAGATGGGAATTCACGGATCATCCACATGTGGCCTGAGTTTCGGAGAAAATGGAGCTTGCAGGGGAATATTGCTTGGTGAGCCCAATTCCGGAATGGCCAAGATGTTCCAAATGATGAATGAAGCAAGGATCGGTAGCGGAATACAGGCCCTTGCTCTGGCTTCCGCGGCATATGACACTGCCAGGACTTATGCAAAAGAACGTGTTCAAGGGCCGCCAATGACTGACCGGAAAGGCGACCGTGTACAGATAATCAAACATGAAGATGTGCGCCGCCTCTTGATGAGACTTAAGGCCGGAACCGAAGCCATGAGGGCTCTGATCTGCCATACCCATGAATTGGTGGAAACAGCCGAATACGATCCGGATAAGGAAAAGGCCACAAAGGCAATGGGTCTGGCTGATATGTTCACTCCATTGGTAAAGGGATATTGCTGCGATTTTGCGTACGAACTAATCAGGGACGGAATACAAATCCTAGGAGGAGTCGGATTTTGCAGGGAGTTCCCCCTTGAGCAATACGCCAGGGATTGCAAGGGCGTTTCCATTTGGGAGGGCACAACGTACATCCAGTCCCTGGATCTAGTGGGCAGGAAGCTCACTTCCAACAATGGGAAAATCTTCCAGGATTGGCTGCAAAGTGTAATGGCCTTTACAGCGGATCACAGGGAAGACGAGGACTTTGCAAAAGACGTAAAACTGCTTTTCAAGGCGGCCACAGCCATTGGCGACTTTGCGATGCGGTATATGAACTATTTTCAAAGCGGTAAACCAGGATTGATTGCCCAAAGCTCAACAAACTTCCTATACTGTTTTTCAGAGGTTCTCATGGCCAAGCTCATCCTGGAGCAAGGGTTATTGGCTCGTACAAAACTCACCCAAGTGTCTCCTGAATCAGTGGATGGGATATTTTACAGAGGCAAAATTGAAACAGCCAAGTTCTTCTGTAGGAACATACTAACGAATGTTTTCGCCAGGCACATGACCTTGGAGCAGGAGGACACTTCCTGCCTGGATATTCCTGAGGAAGCTTTCTAAAGGGGCTATAGTAGCACTTAAAAAAACGCGTTATGACTTTTATACTTATCAAATCCAATACTACATGTTGGCGCCTGCCTTGCGCTTCGCGCTTGGCTACGGCTATCAAGATCGCACATTGCGACCGGAGCAAGAGGGGAGACCATCTCCCCTCTTGCATCTCCCCATCGAGTTTCCGCCTGTGTTCTGCTCGTATTAAATTGCGCCTTATTCAGGGTTTGATTTTGACAATCTTTATAAAAAGAGATCTTTTTTTTGATCTAAGGCTTCTATTATGGAGGAATCAATGGGGCAGTACGATGTTGTAGTAATAGGCGCAGGCAATGGAGGACTTACAGCCTCCGCGACCCTTGCCAAACAGGGGCTCAATTGTCTGCTTCTGGAAAGGCATAACATCCCTGGAGGGTGCGCGACAAGCTTCTGTAGGGGCAGGTTCGAGTTTGAAGTTGCCCTTCACCAGCTCAGTGGAATGGGCACGGTCAACAAGCCCGGGCCTTTGAGGATGCTGCTCCAGGAAATGGGTGTTCTTGATGAACTGGAGTTTGTGGAACAGGCTGATCTTTACAATATCGTATCCCCGGACGGGTTCTGGTTGACTCTCAAGCCGGACAAGGAAGAGGTCATAGGAGAGCTTTCATCAAGAT
>CAZFJT010000227.1:0-5831 GCA_964519135.1 uncultured Syntrophales bacterium
CATAGTTCTCGTTATGATTTCGTCCCCAACAGTGGCCAGCGCTTCCCCACCCTTATCTTCTACCGCGTCGGCCTTAACAGGAAGAATATTGCCGGGCAGGGCAAACATCATTATCGCCAGGGCATATGTAAATAAGATCCTTTTCATGAGATTTCTCCAAGTAAATTATAAGAAAACGCTTATCATGAGATTGAGATTGAATAGCCAAGATATTTTTTTGCGTCAAGCCAAACGCGCCATTTCCACAACATGGTCTATGATTTTAAGCAATGAATAATAAGTGGATATGGATTTGAAGGCAAGCAAAGGTTAAAGACTGAGAAGTGATTATTTGCGAATAACTCCTTTTGAGGCTTTACTCATCAAGTTCGGGGCTCGACTGGTCCTCATCGGGATTGGATATGATTTGCAATTTCGGTTTACCATCAGGCCTGGTTCGCTTGCTCTCGTATTTTACACGCGCTTTGGCCATGAGATCGCTAAAGCGCTGAAAATCTTCCGGCATAAATTTAAGGCTAAGATGCGCAAGATTTACATGCACCACACCTCCGGGGCATATGGTAACATTCCCGAAATTCTCGATCTCAGCCAATAATTTGTCTTCATCCAAAGCCTAATCTCCTAATCAACAGGTATTGGAGGTTCCTAAAACTATCACCCAGCTTGCTGATAAACAAGGTTATCAGAATGGGCGCGGTTTGGGCGGGGAGACTTTTCATCGAAATGTCCATATCCATCGCCTTATGGCAACCGTGCTAACAACAACTTCAAATCCAGTGAGCCCCTTAATATTCTAGACCTGTGTTCAAATATTGGCAACCAAAATAGATATAAATGATTAACCAGTTGCTAATATGCAGGGCAAATGAATCCTAATGCGATTTATGGATTTGTAAAGGAGCCCAGTAGTTTAATCCAATGAATTCAGACTAAAAAGAACGGGAACTAAAACCCGGGTATTTGTGTCTGTACAGTTCTAAGGTGTCGAAAGTGTCAAGGTTAACTAATTGACAATTAATGTCGTTTTGTTATATAATCATTTATGTGCCAACTCATAAGTTGAGAGGTTTAACCATGAGGGAGATCAGGATCCCGATAATATTATTCCTGGCCATCCTTTTTGCCGGGATGCCCTGTGTTAACGCCAATGCGGAAGACCGCATACATGACTACATGATGGAAGTATATGAGCATGTGGACAATCTTCGCATTCCACTGGCCATTGAAACTCTCAATAAAGTCCTTGCCGAAGAGGAGTACAATTATCACGCTCTTGTACTCATGGGTCAGCTTTTGATAGAAGAGCGCAAAAGAAATTCAGACGAAGTGGACCAGATCCTTGAAGGCGGAAAAGTGGAGGAACTCCTGGTGCTGATGGATGACCAGGAAGATACGCAAGGCAATAAAAACTGGCAAGCTGAAAAGTATCTACTCTTGGCTACAGTGGCTCAACCGCACAGACCTGAGGCATATCTTGTCCTAGCCCAAATGTATTATGACATGGGCTATGTAAGTGAGGGTGATCGATATGCGGAGCTGGCCCAAAGTGTTGAGCCCGAATCATATGAATCATACTGCCTTCTTGGGCAAAGGTTTATGGACAGTGGTAACTACACCGGCGCTTTTACCCAATACTGGACTGCCCTGAAAAGATTCGGTAGAGACCCGTACATCATTGACAGGCTCTTCATATCAGGCGCCAGAGGTGGATTGCAGCCATACTATGAATTGGCGCCGGGCATTATGGTGGAGAATTACCCTGATTATTGGATCTTTGAAGAATTAAAAGAAATGTCCAGCGATTTTCCTGATTCAAGGGCAAAGTATAGACTCCCATTGTTCAAATTTAGTTACTGTGAGAAGCGTGAGAACCCTGAAGCTCCATTTGATGATCTCTATGAGGCTTTCATAAAGGCTTCCGTGGACGATCCAGCAGAGTACGACTCTGTGAGAAACGAGTTGGATAAAATTAGGCGCGAGGCCCTCCAGGAAATAAAGCCAATAAATGATGAACGGGCTAGAGCCAAAGCATTGTATCTCTGGTTAAAGAAGAGGGTTTTAAGGAAATATGACATTGAAGATGGAATACGCGCAGAACAAGTGGTGGAAAATAATAAATATCTTTGCTTGACCGGCGCGATTCTATATACATTGATCGGACGCGAGGCTGGATTACCGATATCTGGAATCATCACTCCAGGGCACGCTTATGCCGTCCTAAACGAACCGAATAGGCAAATCCAGGTCGAATTGACTGCAGAGCCAATGTTCGGAATGCCTAGGATCGAGGGGTTTGACGTTGAATGGTGGGAACAATTCAAACAGCTAAACAGAGTGGATGTTTATGGAGGGTTGCGCAGAGATAAAACAGCGACAAGCTCCAGAAACATTGGAGAGGTCTCCCCTGAACAGCTTACAGCGTATCAATTCACCAATGTTATTGCAGACAAAGAGAGAAAGATTACCGAAAAGTACAAAGACGAGCTGGACTTGGTCAAGAACCTTAGATCCGAATTGAGATGGTTGGGAGAACGATACCAAAAGAGCCTTTCAACCATTGAAGAAAGAATGGCCGGAGAGCCTAATGAATTGCGAAACAAGGAAAGAGAACTCAAGGATGATTTTGACGCAAAGCGGGTAAAGATTGCTAAACAGATTACACAGATCAAAGATCAGATAGATAAGGAAAGGGCCAATGTCACCTACGGTAAGGGCCGGGAGCTAATAAGAGCCTCAAGGGCGCTGGCGCCTACAGTAGAAGAATTTGTGGCATGGGAATCCGGCATATACATCAACAAGGCGATTATGGAGAGTAAGCCCGCATTAAATGCGGTCAAGGAGAGATCGGAAACAATTAGAAGGGCCTATAAGGAGTATGTGCGAAAATATCGTCAAATAGTGTTGGATAACGTTAAAGAGTTGCAAAGGGAAATGCGGGTTAAAAAAGCGGCTTTGCAGAAAAAGAAAACTGAAAAGAAGAGCGCGGCCGAAAGATTGAAAGCACAGGGAACAGAAAAGGGATTTAGCAAGCTGTGGGATGTGGCCGACGATATTCTCGATGAGATAGCCTATGGACCAGATGTAAACAAATATGCAAGGAAGATCAATGAACAATTGAAGAAAGAAACCGATAAGTTCAAAGACACTCGGGAAAATATATATGAGCAGGCAAAAGAAGAATGGCCTGAGGAAAAAAAATACTGGCTAAGCGCTGTGGATGTTTTTAACAAAGGCATTGACGAGCTTCCTTGTAACAAGAGATTGGCCAGGGCGTTTCAAGCTACTCTCTGGACAGTTGCTGAAGAAGCCGAGCGCAATGAGGATGTGGACACGCTTTCCAAACTGGTAAACACCGCTATGGATAAAATTCCGGACAGCGATTTTGTCAGACAGTATAGACAGCGAAAAATAAGCGGACTTTAATTTAATCAATATAAAGATTTTGAAGCGATTATACTCTTGACTTGAAGGCAGGGGAGACCATTTCCCCTGCAAACTTCCCCATAGTGAGTTCAAACGCTTATGGCGCTCACGATTATCGCAAACACATGGTCTCTGATGCGGGCGATAATAATTGCCAACCATTCTCGCCCCCTGCTATCTTTAAGCACTCTTCATTCAATTGATAATAGATTTGCACTCATGTGTCATACTAATTATTTGCCTTCCAGAGCAAAAATATATCTGAGATTTTGAACAATCCATACCGTAATAGCATTATCTTGTCGTATATATTAAAATAAGTCCATATTAGCTATTGACTTTTTTAAATCCTATCATGTATAGTATTAGATATTTCCTGTAAATATTTGTGTTGCAGTTATAATGTAATTTGGCTTGGGAAGGAGATCTTCTGATGAAAAGCACAGCCTTTTGTTGTGTTTGTCTGCTAATGACCCCTCTAATCGTCTGCGGGATTGCCTGGTCTCAAGATTCCCGGGCAACGGGCGAAGCAAAAGACGGGTACTATGAATTAACGCTGAGAACACCGGATAATCAAAAGATCATATTGGATGAGCTTTCCAGGGATAGAGATTTGGATCCAAAGGCCATCTACAGGGTTACCACCGGTGGTTACTTGGCTTTTAACGAGCGAGATTGGGTGCAAAAGATCGAATTCAAGGTCTTTGATATCCCTGTCTCCGCGATGCCCAAATACGGTGAATATAGTCAGATTCTTACTGATATAAATACCCAGATTTGGAACATAAAAAGGGCCATCTCCAATTATGACTCAATTGCCTTCAGGCTCATGAACATATGCGATAAGAGCGGGTTTGAGTCTTTGAGGAGAATAGATCAGAATATAGTTCAGCAATTGGCTGTTTACAGAAGGCTGATACTTCTCAAGTCCCTTGTGACTAATGCCCTCAATAGATTTGTAAGAGACAGGACATGTGTTGACAGATTCGAGAAATATAAGACCGATCTGGGCATATGGTCCCGTAGGCTTACTGAGTTATCCAGAGATTACGAGAACCTAAAGAGACAGGCTCTCAAGGTGGCTGAACAGCCTACTTCAACGCCTCCAAAAGTGGGTGATCAGTCTTCAAAAAAGAAGAATAATAAAACCAAGAAAATCAAGACTACAGTTCGTCCTTAATACTCGAAAAAAGAAAAAGTAGCGGGGCCGCGGGGACCACTCGCGGCGCCTACTGCGCCCTTAATATATTTTTGCAAACTATAAGCCAAAACAATTCTGGAACCCATATTGGAAAAATCGTGTCCGGTATCGCGCTTGCCGGAGGAAAGTCTACGAGAATGGGGGGGCAAACAAAGGCGCTACTGGAAATAGGCGCGGTCCCCATAATTAAGAGGGTTTTGGATACACTCAGTCTTGTCTTTGACTCCAATATTATAATCACCAACACTCCAGAGGATTTTGATTTCCTGGGTTATCCAATGTTCAGGGATATCTTTCCGAATTGCGGTTCAATGGGCGGTCTTTATACTGGGCTGGTCAAAATGGACCGACCCTATGGATTCCTGGTGGCTTGTGATATGCCATTCTTAAGGGTGGACGCCATAGGGGAGCTGCTCAAAGAGATCAACGACGCGGATGTGGTAATTCCAGAGGTGGACGGAAAATATGAGCCATTGCACGCAATTTATTCAAAGACCTGTGTTCCGTGCCTTGAAGAATCAATCAGGACAGGGGACCTAAAAATTTTGAACCTGTTTGGTAAATTGAAAATATCTTTTATCAGAGAAGAGGTTCTACGCTCAATTGATCCTGACTTAAGATTCCTAATGAATGTGAATACATTTGAAGATTTGGAAAGGGCTCGAAATCTGGAAGGCGCGGCAACGCAATAGACTCACAAATGGTGGGGAACGTCATTGGCGGTTGAAATGGCCGAACCTTTTAAAGGTCAATATTCATATGGAAGAAAGAGTGTCCTGTGCTCGTTTAGAGCGAACCGATCCGTCATGCCGGCTATATGATCGCAAACTATCCTCTGAACTGAATCCTGTTCCACCCTCAATCTCTTTTGGACCTGTGGGGGAAGTTGAGAGGGCCTTTGGGAGAATTCCATGAATAGGTCCTTTAAAAGGCGACCTGCCTTGTACTGCATCCTCATTATCTTGTAATGGGTGTAGAATCTGCTGTGCAAAAAGTGGTTAAGGTCCTTTTTGTTGGGGCTCATGACGTCGGAAAATGCAGCTACGGGTTCAGGGAATTGCATTATTTCTTCAGGGCTCTGGAAATTACTGTTAGATAACCTTTCCTGGGTGGAACGGATCATATCCCTTATAAATACGTCTATCAGGGAGCGTATACACTGATAGATGAAAGTGTCTCGATCCAGGGATGGGTACTTGTCATATAC
>CAZFJT010000228.1:0-5823 GCA_964519135.1 uncultured Syntrophales bacterium
CAAAATGAAGGCCCAATTGATTCACTTTGGGGGCTGCAGGGATGGCGGGACATCCTCAGGCCTAAGCAATGGCGGTGTTTTTACTTTAGGGTTAAAAGATATCTGGAACAAAGGACAGTTCTCAGGGGGATACGAGAAGTTTCACGAGGAAATAAGAAAGCTTGTGAAATCAGAATCGAACCAGGAAGTGCAGATGGCCAGGTATGGAGTGGTCACCACTGACTTTTTAAACCAGAAGCCCTTCACAATTTAAATTATGGGCGAACCCCTACTGCCATAAAGTACAAAAGGGGTTCGCCAAATCTTTTAGTTCTAAGGAAATTTAAAAAATCGCTAATATGTTCACAAATAGCCAATTAAATTTTAATTCAACAAATGACCATAATTGGTTATTATTTAATTTGTAAAAGTTTGTCGTATATCTTCGCGTAATTTAAGGCCAAAGCGGACCAGGATCTATTCTCCTCCACCCATTTTCTGGCTGACCAAGCCAATCGGTCCCTTTGATCAGGATCGTCCTTCATTTGTCTGATCTTTTCAGCCAAATCCTCAGGATCCTCTGATTTAAAGAGCGTTCCATTAACACCTGGAATCACCATCTCCCTGTGACCGCCAATATCGCTTGCCAGTAAAGGCTTGGCCATTGCCATTATCTCAAGGGGTTTCAATGGTGTGACCAGTGTTGTGAGCCTGGTTTGTATCCTCGGCAATACCATCACATTAAAAAGCTTATAATACTCGGCTATTTCGTTGTGGCTGACCCTTCCTGTGAAAACAATTCTTTCCTTTACCCCTTTTTGTTCAGCTCTAATCTTCAATTCAGGCGTCAGTTCACCATCTCCTACCAGCAGTAGTCTCAAGTCAGGGAATTGATCTCCCAGGATTGCCAGAGCGTCTATCAGTAGCCAGAGCCCCTCGAACTTAAAGAAAGATCCTATGTATCCAAAAATAAAGCGTCCATCCAGGCCGAGCTTGTGTTTCAAATCATCCGAAGGCGGCCCAGGTGTGAAATCATCAATTGCCACACCATTGGGAATAATATCCACCTTTTCAGGGGGAACCCCCCTGGATATGATTTCATTCCTCAGACCATTTCCAATGGCCAGACAAAGGTCCGCGCGTTTAAGGGCTCTATTGTCCAGATATCTGACGATCCTGTACCGCAAGGATTTTGGACCAAGTCCTCTCCTTGACGCGTGTGATTCCTCCCAGAGCCCTCTCATTTCGTAAATTGAGGGAATATTGTTCTTTTTTGCCACCCTGTTTCCGATTATCCCACAGGTAAAGGGAGAATGGGAGTGTATCAGGTCCGGTTTATGCTTATTTGTTACATTCTGGGCCATTCTCAACATGTTCACATTCTGCCCTACCCTTAAAACAGCCTTTATGGAGCTTTTATCCTGGACCTCCTCAGTGGGCGCCAGCAGGGTTCCGCAGCTCCTGAAATGCCTGACGCCATCTATAATCTCGCTATGCTCTTGGTCCAGGCCGGACAGGGGCGATTGGGAAGGAGACGTAATCACCAATGGCGTTATTCCCAAGCCGAGCTGAGCCTTAACAATCTCCCTGCTCCTTATGGCGTACCCATGGGTCCCTGGCGCGGATCTATGGAGTATGTGGAGAACTTTCAATGTACAGAGTTCCTTTTATGAACCGAGTTTGCGCATGCGCCGGTCTCAGGACGATAAATCAGGTTTTGATTGAGTAATGAATCCATGACCTCAAGGTACTTTTCGAATTGTTTGCTCCATGACAGTTCACCCGCCTGGATCTTCCCTTGCCTCGCTATTTCCAATCTCTTCCAGGGATCCTTATAAAGCTCGATCACCTTTTCCGCGAAATCTTTCCAGTCCCTAGATTTAAAAAACAGTATGGAATTCTCACCGAACAGCTCCTCTAGGATTGTAAGCCTTGTGGAGACCACCGGCAATCCCACGATCATCATCTCAGGTATCTTAAGTGACAGGGCAATGTCCATGTGGCAATCCTTGATCGCGGGATATATCCCCAGGTCGGCTTCATTCATGAGTTCAGGGACCAGCTCAAGGGGAACAGGCTCATCAATCCTTATCATGTCCTGAACCTGAAGATCTTCAGCCAATTCTTTTATACGCTCAACTTCGGATCCCTCGTTGCTCATCCTGGTTACTATGCGCAATATTGCCCCAGGAATCTGTTCCCTGATTAACGGCAGGGCCCTTACTGCAATTTCAAGACCGTACCTTTGCGCGACTGTGCCCAAATACAGCAATGTAAAAGTTTTTATATTATCAATATCCTTTGCTTTCCCAGATTCCGCATCGAATATCTCCGGGTCCGCCGCGTTCATTACCACTGTGACCTTTTTTCGTGGGGCGCCCCTTTGTATCAACAACCTCGCGAATGTGGGAGTGGCAGTAATAACATGGGAACTGAATGATACTGAAAGCCTCTCCAATAACTTTTGGACCTTAACGAGCCAATGGCCCTCTTTCAGATTCATCTTGGATCTTATTAGTTCAGGTATGGGATCATGAACATCAAGGATTACAGGAACACCGGCAAGTCTTGGAGCAATTGCGCTAAATACCAGAAAATCCGGCATATTATTAACATGAATCAGATTATGGCGCCTTTTAATATACAGGCGTGTGAGCTTCAGAAACATCAGAAACGCGGACATAAACCATTCAACAGCCTGCCACAGACCACCCTTTCTCTCCCTTTTGAGAATTATCGGATGGATCTTTATGGACTCATAAGGAGGGTCCTGTTCAATCGCGTCGGCTGAGAGGCATATGACATCAACCTCATGTCCCATTTTGGCTAGATATTCAGCATAGCGTCTCACCCTGGGATCCCGAGAATAGACGCTGTGGACCAACATACAGAATTTAAAGGTTTTTTGTTTTTCCAATTTTTAAACTTAAGTTGCTTATTAATCTTATTATAAAAATTTGTATATCCAGCCAGGTATATGAAACTGCCTTTTGTTCAGAATAGTTCCGAATATATTGGCCTTGCTGAGTTTTAATCTTTCACACGCATTATCAACAACTTCAGCCCTTGTTTGATTGGCCTCAACCACAAGCACGACACAATCCATGAATCCAGCGAGGATCGTGGCATCCGCATAAGGAATCACAGGGGGAGTGTCCACTATAATGAACTTATAAGAACTTTTGAGCTGAACCAGTAATTTCTCCAGCTCCTTGGCCATACCTTCAGTGGAAAGGGTGTCCTGGGCCCATTTGGTCGGGCCGGCCGGCACAACAACAAGGGAATCTGATCCAAGCTTGAAGCAGGCCTCTTCAAGAGTGGCCTCTTTATTCAAAACAGAATGCAGGGAAGGGCTTTGCGGTAACCCAAACAGGCGCTGAAAACAAGGCCTTCTGAAATTGGCCTCAACAAGGGCTGTTTTTTCATGGCTATGGGATTCAGCGAGAAAGTGGCCAAAAGAAATGGCTACCGTAGACACACCCTCTCCTGTTTGGGAGGATGTGAACATGATCTCCAAGGATTCCGGTGAGTCGGATTCAGGGACCAGTGACCTTAATAATTGGTGAAAATCCTCACTGGCTTTGGTTGCCAATTGTCTGGATATTGCCGCTATTTTCTTTGGGCTTCTCATATGATCATTATGCAAATGAAGGGTTTTAAGTCAAGACAACGCTGTTCATGGCCTAGCGCCACTTGATTGAATGTTCCTACCAGGGCGGGGCCTTTTGTGGCGCCTTGATAAATTACTTTAGGTTATAAATACAAATATTGACGATTTCAGTTCAATTTGATAGAATCTTCACTGAAGAGCCGACTGTAATATTTTTCAGCTATCTTAATAATTCCATGGCGCATTTAGCCGGTGAATTAATTGGCCTGGTTGAATTGAATGGGATCATCAAAAAAACATAATAATAAAGATCCTGAACAACTTCCTGATCTTCAACCCCAAGAGGACTCGTCTTCCACATCCCAAAATCATGAAGATGTGGGCGAAACTTCTGTGTTCTACGCAAGACCATTCAAAGGTGAGCAAGATCAGGAGACCCAGGAAAAATCCAACAGATTACCTGATCCCGACGCGCTGGAGTTCGATCTGGACACCATCAATTCAGAGCCCTCCAATGAAGGCAAATTCATGGCTTACGGCGATATGATCGTATACCAGGATGAGCTCAACTACCCGGGCTGGGAAATCAATGAGATAGACCCTCCGGCTGATAATGTGTCTCTTACGTTCGAGCCCAGGGAACAGAGTCAGCTTGATGCGCAAATAGATGATAATGTACCAAAGAGCGACCAGGAACTTGCCCAGGAGTTGGAATATCTCTTAAATCAGTTCGGCCCCATAGAAGATAATGACGAAAACTACCCGGAAATGGCCGATCCAATTGATCAGAGCCCTAATAAAGACCCTGATGATAATGATGAACTAAAAACGTTCCTAAAAAGTAAACTGCTTTCCAATCCCGGAGACTGGCCACTGCATGAATCCGAGGTATTGGACCAACCCGTTCAAGGACCGGAGCGCAGGGTAAAAAAGACCAACTTGGATCGAACTTCCTCCAAGATCAAGGATAAAGATTCATCAGAACTCCCCGCGAATGAAAGAATTTTTCCTGCTGAAAGCAGCAGGTCCGACACATGGGCGCCAAAGACCGAACATGAGTCAGCCGGCCAAAACATTCGCAGAAAAACATGGACCAAGGGAGCGGCCTTGTTATTGCTGGCTGTGATCGGGGTCATATTATGGCTTGCAGGAAATAATCACTATGAGGCCAGATCGGATCTACTTTTTGTGCCAGAGAAAATGTCCGGGGTTCAGGGAATTGGCTGGTCCCTGGACAGCGAGGCTTCGGCCCTTAAAAGCTCCGGGTTGGTGTACGCTTTCAGTGAGACCATGTTCAACGGCAAAGTGAATAATCAACAGATGAGTTCCCCATATATTGCCGAAGCATACAAGGCAAATTTCAAATCTGAAGGGAAGTTCATCAAATGGCTATCCAAAAACATGTCGGTAATAGCTCGCAGTGACGAAGGATTTGTATCCCTTTCCCTGACCGGAGATGATCCTGAATTGTTGAAGCGTGTCCTGGACAATTATGTCGGCTTTTACTCACATTATAGGCCTGCAATAATTGAAGAACATGTAAGCCTCGGCAAGCTTCAAGACCAGGTCCCTGGTAAAATAAACACCCCCGCAGTGGAAACTATTGAAAACAGGCTGGTCAAACTGAATTCTCAGATACAGGAGACCCAGTTGGCCCTGGACATGATGAAATCTGGCAATGGCCCGTTCAGGGGATTCCTTGCCTCTGACAACGCGGCCAATATTCCTTCCATAGCGAGCTTTCAGTCAAAGATAGTGGAGCTGGAATTAAAGAAAAAAGAGCTTGAGGTTCGATATAAAAAAGGCAGCAGGGAACTGAGATCCATAAATGAGCAAATGGATGGAGTCCGCAGGGCAATGATGGAATGCGTTGCTGAAAGGGCCCGCTTCCTGAAAATCAAAGCCGATCAACTGGAGAAAACCAAAAAGAAAATGCTTGCAAACACGAGCGCGGCGTCCAGTAAAAGCCGAACAAAGAAAATTCAACACAAACCGGTCAATGCTGAGAATTTAAATATTCCATTATCCCAGGAAAAGGCGCCCCAAATAGGAGATGGTCTATATTTGGTTGAAACAGCCCATATAGTTAAAATTCCGGCAAAAGAAAGACTAAGGAACTTGTTCAATTATCTGGCCGGATATACCGGGGCTTCAGCTAATCAATGGTCCGGAAGCTGGAAAAAGACTTTTACTTCCTATCCTTTTACCAGCGATGTGCCTGGATGGGAAAGATG
>CAZFJT010000229.1:0-5819 GCA_964519135.1 uncultured Syntrophales bacterium
TTTCAGATTCGTTTCCAGGGCAAACCGACTGCCAGCAGCCAATAGGGACAATGAAATCAATAAGGTCATGGACGCGGTGGGAATCACGGATGTATCCCACAAAATTATCAGGACACTTTCCAAAGGTTACAAGCAGAGGGTTGGTTTAGCCCAGGCGCTTTTAGGAGACCCCAAAATACTGATCCTGGATGAGCCCACCATAGGACTCGACCCAAGACAGATAAGAGAAATTCGGATGCTCATAAAAGGGTTTTCAAAAGATCGCACAGTAATATTATCCAGCCACATATTGCCTGAAGTGAGCCAAATATGTGATCGTGTGATCATCATAAACAAAGGCTCAATAGTGGCTGAAGACACTACCGCTAACCTCATCGGCGCGCATAGAAAATCTTCCAGACACAATTTGACCATAGCAGGGCCCTCGGATGAAGTTATGAAAGCTCTCGGCGAGTTGGATGGAGTCAATGACATACAGGTATTAAGTTCTGAAGATAACAACTTATCATTACTAATTGAATCCACAGCCGATAGGCAGATGGGGCCGGTCATGGCCAGGACCATAATAGATAAAGGCTGGGATCTCATTGAGTTAACACCAAAGGATGTGAGCTTGGAAGACGTGTTTATAGAGCTGGTAACAGAGGAAGAGGCGGAAGCCTTACAATCCGATCAAAGGAATTTAGCGGAGGGAGGCTCATGAGAGGTTGTTACGCCGTTCTTACCAAAGAGACAGCCAATTATTTCGTGTCGCCCATAGCTTATGTTATTACAGTTATATTTCTACTTGTCGCTGGGTACTTCTTTTTTGCAAATATGACCTTTTTGAGCTATTGGAGCCTTCAGGCCGCTGGGAATCCAGCCCTGGGTCAAAGACTAAATGTCAACCTCCTCGTTGTTAGACCTACCATTCAGAACATGTCCATAATCCTGCTGTTTCTAATGCCATTGATGACAATGAGGCTTTTTTCAGAGGAAAAACGTTCCGGTTCAATAGAACTACTGTTCACATATCCCATTTCGGACATAGGCGCGATCCTGGGAAAATTTCTGGCTGCTCTATGTCTCTTGGGAGTGATGTTACTTGGAACCATAAGCTTTCCAGCCATTGTCGGATATTTGGCTAAACCTGACTGGGGACCGATCATTACTGGGTATATAGGGCTGGCCCTAATGTCGGCTTCTTTTTTATCACTGGGGTTATTCGTATCCTCATTAACTGAGAACCAGATCATAGCAGGCGCGATAACATTCGGCGCGTCCATACTATTCTGGGTCATATCCTGGGTGTCCACCTTTGTGGAGGGCCCGGTCGGCAAAATCATAAATCAACTATCGATTCTCGAACATATGGAATCCTTTAATAAAGGAATCCTCTCCCTTAGCGATCTCTCCTTTTTTATATTGTTCATAGTTTTCTTTCTGTTTCTGAGTTTGAGATCACTTGAGGCTCATAGATGGAGGGGATAGATAAAAATGGCTGAAGAAAGACGATACAACAAGGCTTTTCTCGGGGGCGCCACTATAATTGGCGCCATAGTGTTCCTGTGCATACTCGGGCTCATACAATACATTACCATACAACATCCGATCAGATGGGATATGACTCAAATTGGCAGGTACACACTTGCCGACCAGAGCAAAAAGATACTGAACACATTTAGAGAGAAGAATGTTCACATTGAGACCATCGCATTTTACGAAACAAAAGAGGTTGGACAGAAATCCCTGGCTCAAGATCTATTGGATCAATACAGAGATGTTTACGCTGATTTCACTTATCGTTTCGTGGACCCTGATAAAGACAGGGCCCTGGCGGTAAAATACAAAGTGGAAACATACCCTACCCTGATCATTAAGGCCGACGGCAAGACTGAGCCAATTAATACAGCGGATGAAGAAACGGTTACAAACGCGTTGGTGCGATTGCTGCGCACTGAGACCAAAAAGGTATATGTCCTTAAGGGTCATGGCGAATTTGACATCAGCGTAAGTGAAGATCAGGGATTCTCACTAGCAAAAGAGTATATGGAAAAGCAAAATTATGAAATTCATGACCTTCTTTTGACCCAAGAGCCAAAAGTTCCTGAGGACTCTTCAGTGATTGTTGTTCCAGGGCCGGAAAAGGATCTACTAGATTCAGAATTGGAAGCGATCAGAGAATATGTTGAAAACGGGGGCAGCCTGCTTGTAACTTTAAGGCCATTCAAAGCGCCAAAACTGGCCGAATTTCTCTCCGGATACGGCCTGCGTTTCGAGGAAGATGTTGTTATTGACCAGATGAGTAAAGCCCTTGGCGCAGATTATCTGGCGCCGGTCATAACCGCTTATGAGCAGTATGAGATCACAAAAAACTTTGACATAATGACTGTGATGCCCATGGCCCGATCCGTGCGTAAGGCTGAAAAGCCGGTTCCCCATACCACCCCTAAGGAATTGGCCTTCACTAGTCCGGTCTCATGGACCATCTCTGAGGAACAGCTTGAAAAGGGCGACCCCACGTTTGTCCCGGAAAAAGGATTCAAAGGTCCTGTGCCGGTTATGGCTGTAACTGAATACACCAATATTGCCTCTTTAAACAAAAAAACCGCCAATTCAAGCAAGGAAACAAATAACGGGGATCCAGACGGCCCTAATACTCAAGATGCCCCAGGTGTTACTGAAGAATTTGATGATTCCGCGCCATTGGAGCCCGAAAAGGCCAGAATAGTAGTATTTGGCAGCGCTCAATTTCTCTCCAATCGTTACATCAAGATCCAGGGAAACAGCGATCTATTATTGAACACAATATCCTGGCTTGCAGAGGACGAGGATCTAATATCAATAAGACCTAAATCTGAGAATTCCAGCCCAATAGTGCTGACTCAAGGACAATCCAGTATGGTTTTCTTTATTCCTATGGTTTTGGTTCCTTTGATATGGGTTATTGCAGGAATTGTTGTTTTTGCCCATAGAAGAAGGACTACGTGAATCCAACAGGAATCCTGGTGACCTTGTACCCGATTTTGATTAAACAAAGGTTTTTTAGAGCAAGGAGCGGAAGTGAAACCGATCAAGCTATTGATATATGTAATTGTGCTGCTGGCCCTTGCCGCGTACGTCTATTTCGTGGAAATCAAGGGACAGGAGAGAAAAGCTGTTGAAAAGGCTGAAAAGGAAAAGCTGGTGAGTCTGGAAAAGGATAAGATCGACCAGGTTGTCCTTAAATCCAAAGACAAAGATTTGATTCGCTTGAGGAAAACATCAGGCGCATGGGTTATGACCGACCCTGTAAAATCAAAGGCTGATGAGGCGGCAATAAAGACCATGCTTATAACTCTGGATAAAGCGTCCCTGGAGAAAATGATTTCAGAGAAGAACGAGAATTGGTCTGAATACGGACTTGAGGACCCTGATTTCACTGTGGAGGTCAAGGCCGGCGACGGAAAAACCGCTCTTCTTTTTGGCGATAAGAATCCTTCTGGAGGCTCTTACTATTTACGCGTAAAAGATGACCCTAGGCTTACTCTGGTTGAGGATACCCTTAGGAACGCTTTAGACAAGGCGCCTATACACTACAGAGACAAGACGGTTGTCTCACTGGCGCCAGAGGACATAGATGAATTGTCGGTGAAAAGGCAAGACGATCTTTTCCATGTAAAAAAAGACGATCAAGGTTTTTGGTCTGTTACCGCGCCTGAGCAATTCAGGGCCAGGTCAAATGACATACAAGGAATCCTCCGAAATCTGACAAATATCAAAGCAGAACAAATAATAGACAAGCCGGACATAAAAGACGATGAATATGGGCTGGATAATCCGGAATTATTGATCATTTTCAAAGGAGCTAAGCCTGATCAGGCTCTTGAGGTTGGAAAAGAAAAGCAACAAGATGACAATGGGAGTGGTTACAATAAACTGGTATTTGCAAGAATAAAAGGACAGGAGAAGATATTTATAATTCCAAAACGTGTCTTTGACAATGTAAAGACCAGCAGGGACGATCTGGAAGACAGATCATTATTGTCCCTTAGATCATCGGAAATAAAAGATATAACAGTGAGATACCAGGAAAAGACCTGGAAGATGGTGAAAAAGGACTCTGATAAATGGTTTCTTGAGAGCCCCAAAGAGATGGAACTCAAATCCTGGCCGGTAAATAATTTGTTGTGGGTCTTTTCAGATTTAAAATGGAAATCCATAGAAACGGATAATCCACAGGATATCTCTGAATATCATTTGAGTAACCCGGATATCATGGCCTCATTCGGCAAAAAAGGGTCGGATGATGAGGTTGTTTTCAAGGCTGGCTGGAAGAGGTCCAACAGAAAGGGCTCCACTTATGATGATAATGAAAAAAAGGCCCAAAATCAATCCAAAGATGATTCAAATAAGGATGAAGCCGGAGAGCAACAACCAGAAGGAGATGTTCCGCCCGAAAAGGTTTTTGTGTCAGTAAAACCTCACTATAAAGGCAACGTTATATTTACAATAGACTCGGATTTTCTAAACAGGCTGAAGATGAACCTTGAAGAATTATCAAAATCAAAAGACCGGAAGTGATCTTATTACTTAAGCTTAGGTATAGCGCGCGTGTTAGGACATGCGCTCTGTTAACAAGTGTTGTTAGCTATTCTATTCCTTTGTATCGCCTGGACTGAATTATTGAATCTTTCCAGGCGATTTTTTCATGTTTGGCCAAGGCGCTACTGAACAGTGCAAGCTGAATCGAAATTATCAGGGCCAAATGGTGACATTGCCCTTAATAATTTAATTATTCCAGGGGCCTCGCTTATGACGTATTCAATTTCTTCCATTGTGTTATACCTGGACAGAGAAAATCTGATTGAGCCGTGGACGCATGTAAACGGCACTCCCATGGCCCGAAGAACATGGGATGGCTCAAGGGAGCCGGAAGTGCAAGCTGAACCGGAAGAAGCGCAAATCCCCTTTCCATCGAATCGCATAAGTATGGCTTCTCCTTCCACATACTCAAATGCAATATTAAGAGTATTGGGCAATCTTGATCCAGTGTCCCCATTTATGCGGGCGGACGGTATCGCATCCATCAGCCCCTCTTCAAGTCTATCCCTCATTTTCGTTACATTAATCCGTTCCTTGTCAAAGTCACGCTTTGCAAGTTCCGCTGCAACTCCCAGTCCAACAATGTACGGAACATTCTCAGTCCCACCTCTCCGTCCTCGCTCCTGGTGACCTCCGACAATAAATGGTGAAAACTTCACTCCTCTTTTTATATACAAAGCTCCTATACCTTTGGGACCATGCAATTTATGACCTGAAATGGATAGGAAGTCTATTGGCGAGTCATCAATGTTCAAAGGAATCTTTCCCACGGCCTGCACAGCGTCTGTGTGAAACATGGCGCCCTTTTCATGGGCGATCTGAGCTATTTCGTGTATGGGAAAAATTACTCCTGTTTCGTTATTGGCCCACATAACTGACACTATGGCTGTCTTTTCGCTTATGACCTCCCTTGCCTCATCAAGATCCAGTCGGCCATATTTATCCACTGAAAGCCAATGGTCCTTATAGCCCTTCTTTCTTGCCAATTGTTTGCATAAATTCAAAACTGCCGGGTGCTCAACCCGTGTGGTTACTATCTCCCGTCTCTCCGGATTTGTGTCCAACGCGCTCAGGATTGCTGTGGAGTCAGACTCAGTTCCACATGAATTAAATATGATTTCTGTAGGGCTGACCCCAACAAGCCCGGCAAGCTTTTCCCTGGCAATCTCCAGTTCTCTTGCCACGTTGCCTCCAAATCCATGTATGCTGGAAGGATTGCCATATCTTTCAGTAAAATATGGAAGCATGGTCTCAAC
>CAZFJT010000230.1:0-5814 GCA_964519135.1 uncultured Syntrophales bacterium
TATACCATCCATGGGGCTTAATGATTGAAGAACGGATATTCCGGCAATGGCGCTTTCAAGAATAATTGAGATCTCTTCCACAATTCTGATCGCATTTATAATAATCTGTGTGATCTCTTTTTTGACATTAAGGCCATCTATTCAAAGTATTCGTTCTGAAGTGAAAAACGATTGGGAGTCTTTTGAAAAAGCGGTACAAAAAAGGAATCTGGCTTTACCTGGCCTCATGGAGGCATTGAGAGGATTTGAGCCAGGTCATACCAAATTGGTGGAGAAACTCACTGAGGCAAGATCCATATCCATGATACCAGGGTCCCCTGACAGATTTATAGCGGCTGTTAACGAAATAGATAGAAGTCTAACACAAATAGACCAGTTGAGCGCGACTACGCCAAATCTGTCCCAATATCCGCCTTTTGCAGTTCATTGGAATAAGGTGAAGTATGAGAGTATGGAGGTCAGGATAGCCAGATCAAGATACAATAGCCGCGTGCGCCTGTACAACGGACTTCTTGCCGCTTTTCCCCAGAATATGATCAGCTCACTCTTTGGTTTTGTTCCCCTTTCCTCATACCCTGAAATTAACAGTTAGCCCCACGAATTTCAATGTATGGTTCTTTTTGCGGGTATTTCTTCCTCTGATACTTTCACGGCCTTACCTTTACTTAATACAAAACCTGCTAAGACCAATTTATCCTGTTTTGACGGATGAAGATATCTTATACTGAAGCCTGGTTTCCCTTCGAATCTGAAATTACCGATAGGCAAGATCCCAGGTATTTTGATCCACCATCTATTGTCGTGCCTTTTGTATCTCTTTGACCACATTATCAGGTAAAGATGAGTGTAATCGCAGCCCGGATCCTTCCCCACAGGGGAGAAAGCCACCACGTAATTATTCTTGGCGCCCCTGTCTGGATCATCGGTTATGCTTACTGTTCTCCAAGCCAACACCCTCATGTAAGGGACAATCTTTGCCAACTCATCAGGTGGAGTAAACTTGATATTATGTGTGTAAATGAACCCTACCCTTCCATCCTCGAGTTTTACCTTGTACCAAACGTCTTTTTTCAGTCCCCCATCCGGTAAGGTTTCAGTTTCTATTTCCGGTTCATCGTGACCTGGCCGGGCATTATCTTGTATCAGGTTATTCTGGTGTACTGTTACAACCCTTTCAAACATTTCCAGTTTTATTCCAGGGGGCAGAAGATCCATAACTTTTGGTTTTCTGCCGGGTTCCAGCCTAAAATTAGCCTTGTTCTTGGTCACTCCTTCGGCTTGCGCGGGCAGACCTTCTATGGATCTTTTTAGAGCTCGGATCTTTTCAATGATTTCCTGACCCGCGACCACTGATTCATTGAGGTACCCTTCTTTACCATCCCTCATTCTGGCCTTGTACCACGAGCCGATCTTATCAATCAACCTCACGGGTGTTTCAGCCGGGATCTTTCCCAGCACTTGGGAGTTGGGATTTGCCGTCTGATAAAACGGACTGGTTCGAACTGTGATTGCTTGCCTGGGTTCAAATTTTTTCTTTAATGGACCAATTTTTGATTCGGCCTTTTTCTTAATCTCCCTGGTGATTGTGGCGAGATCTTCACAGCCCGCCACCATTGTGAACACCACGGCAAGGAGCGTTATCCTACATATTATGGTTGATTTATTGCCTCTAAATAGCCGTATAAACATGGCTTAGGCCTCCAGATCTTAGTAACGGAAACAGAATATAACGCTTGCCAAAGGAAAGCAACCAAGAGCTTGCATCTTTTCGTTGGGTTGATTTTATACAATACCGTTGGTGAATACTTCCCACTGCCAGATCCCAAAAACCCTCCTTGTATGCGCGCCACTTAATGGACATTAGAATGCCTCTTTCCATTGGGCGTTCATAATAGAATTTCACTTGGCTGGCCAGGGAATCTCGAAGTTTAACAGTGTAAAGACCTGTTAACAATATTGTATTAGTTCACCGGGCGCCAATAGGTTCTGCGCCCGGTTCGATTGGAGAGCGCGACCATCTCGCCCTCCAAACCTCCCCCATCGTGATTCCAAACACTTATGGCGATCACGGCGAACGCTTACACAATATTTATCGAGCGGCCTCTCCTTATTTCTACACTGTTTTGTTTATCCGTATCAGGCGCGGTAAATCATTGTACATTCAAATATCAACAGGTCTGGATAGTGATAAATGTCAATGATATAATCATAATGCTTGATTTTCTTATTTAATTCCGATATATTTTACGGGTGTATTTTTGCCTTGCCGGTCCTGGTGAGTCGCTGTGGTTGGCGGCGATTGATTCTTAGCTTGAAAGCCCGGGCCGGTTAAAGTTCATTAGGAGGCCATGTGATTGTAGAAGCCTGGGCAGCCACGGATGTCGGTGTGCATCGCTCCATAAACGAAGACAGTTATTATGTGGACCCTGATCATGATCTGATTCTGGTGCTGGACGGCATGGGTGGGCACAAGGCCGGAGAGGTGGCTTCGAGTATGGCTACTGAAATCATATCCAAATTCTATAAAACCAACCTGGGTTCCGATCCAGAGGATACGGATATCTTTGAAAACTACGATAGTCACTTTACTTTTCACGCCAACCTTCTCAGGCAGGCCATATTCATGGCAAACCGTGTGGTTCTGGAAAAATCCAGAGAGGACGAATCAATGGTCGGCATGGGAAGCACGGTCGCGGCCATGGCCATAAGCGATTTCACCGTGTCAACGATCAATGTGGGCGACTCGAGAATATACCTGATTAGGGACGGGGCCATGGAGCAGGTCTCGAGAGATCACACTTTGGCGGAAGACCAGGTTGAACGTGGGATCATGACTCGGCAGGAGGCGAATGAATCCCAATTGAGACACATACTCTCCTCTGTTATTGGGGTTGACACCAGAGTAAGGGTACACATGGATGAATTGAGTGTATTCCCTGGGGATTCTTTTCTGCTGTGCACTGATGGTCTGACTGCGGTGATGGATGATGAAGAGATCTATGAGGAATGCGTCAAACAGGAATTCTGTGAGAGCACTGTGGGAAGATTGATTGAAATTGCCAACTCCAGGGGTGGTCCGGACAACATCACCTTGGCTTTGGTGAATTTTGAGTAAACTGGTAAGTGGATTCTTGGATTTAGCGGCGCGCTGATTTTGTATCTTTCGCGCTGATTCGGCAAATTCATTCAACGTTGTTCATGGAGGATAGCCATGTTGCAACTTATCCTGAAGTTTCAGGATACCTTGGTTAGTGAGCAGATATTTGAAAGAGGCCCTGTCAAAATAGGGCGCAGGGATACCAACGACATAGTGATCGATAATATGGCGGTTTCAGGAAATCACGCGATAATAAATGAAGTACAACCAGGCGTATTCGCCATATTTGACAGAGACTCATTAAACGGCACTTTTCTGAGCGGTAAGCGTATTTCCAAAGAACAGATAAAAGATGGCGACGTTATTACCATCGGCAAACATCGCATCTTCGTATCCATTGTTTCAGAAGAAGAAGCGGCCACATCCACTGTCGCGCCTGTGGCGCCCAAGACGGATATTGAGTCTTTAAAACCTGCAGGCAAACCGACTGAAGAGATTATTAATGAAGTTGAGGAACCTAGGGAAGATGTGGCAAAAACCCAGGAGACCAACGGCAAAGCCATGGAAGAAATGGACGCGGCTTCAAGGGAGCTTTCTGATACCCCCCAGGAAGAGGAAGAAGTCCCAAAATCCAAGCCCGCGAAGGTCCAATTCTTTGGTTCCGTGACCATGATCTCAGGAGGGGTGCCGCAGATAATCGACCTCACAAAAAGGACGACAACCCTTGGAAAAGGCGATGAAGCCGATATCAAGTGCACTGGCCTGCTGGTTGGTAAAATAGCCGCAACAATTAGTAAAAGACCCACAGGTTTCTTCCTGGCCAAAGGTGATGGAATGAAGAAACCCGAGGTTAATGGAGAAATTGTTTCCAACCAGATCCAATTGCATGATGGAGCTGAAGTGGTTATCGGCAACACCAAATTTACTTTTAATCAAAACGAGGAGATATCAGAACCGTAAGAATAGGCGATATTTGTTTGGCTGCTTTCGAGCCCATCTATAGGTAAATTCCGGATTGGACGGGTAACTTGGATCAACTATATCTCTCTGGACTGTATTGCAAGTCTTTTAAAAAGACACATGCAAATAATACATATTCAATGAGCGAAAAACACCGCCCAGATAGGCTCGAGAAAACAATCCATTTAACCTGCGCCCCATGAGATCAACCTCGATACCTTCTTGATCTACGATTCGATTTTACCATTGATCTGAACAACAAGAGCAAACCCAACAATATGGCTATTATTCCCAAAACCTTCCACGAGATGGACAGTATCCAGGACATACTTTCTTTTTCATCCTTTTTCTCCTCTATGATCTTGACATGTCTGGGTGGAATCCTCTTGGTTTTGGTCAATTGGATGTCCTTGGATTGGGCGAGCACGGTTTTTAGACTCTCACCTATGGCAGTTAGCGTGGGCCCTCTTTCAGATGCGCTCCTGTTGCTATAAATAAGCCTGTACTTCTTTTTGGGATCATATTTGAAAACAACCACTACCATTGTTGCGCCCGCTGTTATTGAGTCAATCTCAGGAGCTTCCCCACTGAGCTCTATCTTTATGTACCTGGATGGATCAGGCTTGAACTGTAATCTGTTTCTTTCCTTGACCGCTCCATTTTTTTTCAAGCCTGAATACTACCCCGGAGTGAATGTGTTTCCAGGGGGCGCCAGTGACTGAACGTGAGACAAAGACCTTACACTGGGCAAGATATCTCTCCTTTGACGTGTCGATCTCCAAATGGCTGACAGGATGACGGGATTTACCAAGATCACCGATAACCGACACTATGTCTTTGTTTTTGAGTTCATTTATATCGACTATTCTCATTGCGCTTTGGATCGGTTGGTTTTTGTCCTTTGGCGGACAACAGGCTGCGCCGGAAATCTTCAGCGGTTTTTCTCCGCCATCGTGTATTCTCACATGTAAGTATTGGAAATTATTTAAAGGGTGACGAACATCGAGGCTCCTGAGTTTGACCGGCGCTCCGAATGCCGCTATAAGCCCGTCCTGCCTGATTATAAAAGCGTCCCTGGCGTTGTCGGACCCGCGAATCTCCACATTTCGGATGAATCCATTGGTAGGTGTCTTTATTATGAGACATTCAGCAAGGGATTTTGTGGTTTTGTCTATCCAAACATCCGTCCACTGGTCATGTTCCCTAAGAACCCGGAATACCCTGACCGGATAAGGGGTTGGACTGGACCCTAAACCGACTCGCCTTACTTGGATCGGGACTGGTTCGCCTTTTGAGTCCACTATCCTGATATCCCGCATGTCCTGTCTGCATTTTTCAAGGATCATGGATTCAATGGGGATGGCCAGATAACCTGGTTTAATATGTCCGGGTATCAGTATGTGGTTGTAGAGGTTCCACCCTTTGGATTGGGCGCCGGAAATACCCTGACTGATAAGTTGCGCAATTATCAAACACGAGAATATTACCAGCGCGGACCTTTTATCAACGAATCTCATGCTTCCCTTGCTTTTTCATCTTTCATCAAAATTCATGGCGGGCAAGTATATACGCGGACATGATGAGTAGCAAGGATTACCGGTCATATGAGGTAATCCCTCAATTGTTGGCGGCAGAGAGGACAGAGAGAAACTGTGAATGGAAGTAGCGTGAGCCGAACCAGTGGGTGGGAGTCCGATGAGCGAAGTTTGTTGAGCTTGCGAATTTAAACACAGCGAATCGGATCTCCCGTCAACAGG
>CAZFJT010000231.1:0-5813 GCA_964519135.1 uncultured Syntrophales bacterium
CCTGGACAAGCATGAAGCCAGTAAGTTCAGGGCCTCATTTTACAGAGACGTTCCAGAAGCCCTGGATTTTATAGAGTCATCTATAAAACGGCTCCAGAGAATGACATCCGCGATACTGCATCTTGCCAAACTCGGGGGACGGGCGCTGAAGTACGAAACGATCAACATGGAAAAACTTATTGGAGAAATAATTCATTCCAACGCCCATCAGATAATTGAAAACCGTGTGAAAGTATCTGTTGGAAAGTTGCCTGAGGTAGTGGCCGACAGAATTTCCATGGAGCAGATTATGGGAAACCTCATTGTGAACGCGATCAAGTACGCCAAGCCAGGGGAGGAGAACATCCTCAACATCACCGGAAGCAAGAATCAAAAGGAAACTACATTTTTTGTGGAAGACAAAGGAGTAGGAATATCAAAGAAGTACACAAACCAGATCTTTGAGATATTTCAACGTGTAGGCGCCAATAATGTGGATGGAGAAGGCATGGGGCTAGCGCATGTGCGGACACTGGTAAGGCGTCACAACGGGGAAATAGGATGCGAGTCCGAACTTGGCAAGGGATCGATGTTCTATTTTTCCATTCCAAACTTGACCAGAGCCAAAAACTGAATCAAAGCTAATTAATTTTACATTATATTTTAACAATAGGTTGCCTTATGGGGGAATTTCCCTTTAAAACATGATAATGTGGAATATGTTTTTATTAAGAATATATCTGAAGAGCTGACTTATTATTTTAATAAAACGCATAAGTTATGAAATCATGTCAAATGTTGACATCAGTAAAAACATCTCTTTATGATTCTATTGATTCTTAAATAATTGCCATCTCAGAGGCGGCCATGGAAGATTTACACGTTGAAACCGTAGAATTAGCCCTTGATTACATGACTGACCCCAGGGAGCTTGAGCGCCTGAAACACTTGGCGGACCAGGGAGATTCCAGGGCCCAGATTGCATTGGCCGGAATGTACTATGATGGACGAGGTGTTGATCAAAACTTCCAGGAAGCGCTCAGATTGTACAGAAAAGCAGCGTCTCAAGGTGAGGCGGGCGCGCAATACGCCCTGGGAGGAATGTACTATCTCGGCCAATGCGTTCAAAAAGACTTTACTGAAGCAGCCAATTGGTTCATGAAGGCTGCAAAACAGAACCATCCTGAGGCCCAGCGAGCTTTGGGTTGGGCTTATGATAGGGGCCAGGGGGTGCCGAAGAACCGTGATGAGGCCATAATTTGGTTCAAAAAGGCGGCCAGGCTTGGACATAAAGGAGCGCTTAAGACCCTTAAAAAAATGGGGATAAACCTGGACCCACAGGAACCCAGAGAACAAGAACCCCAGGATTTTTCTCCTAAAGAATTGCCTGACATGGGAAGCCCTGAAAAGCAAGAGCAACCCAGTGAAGTTGATTTGTTGATTGAACAGGCGCACCAGGGTGACCCTGAGGCCCAGTACCAACTCAGTAAACGCTATTATAGAGGGCAGGGGGTTCCCCAAGATCAGGGCGCGTCTCAAAAATGGTTGGAAAGGTCTGCTACTAAAGGATTTGTAGAGGCTCAGTTTTCTTTGGGAGTGATGCACTACAAAGAGGCGGTAAAATGGTTCCAGAGGGCCGCTGAAGCTGGTTCCGACAAGGCTCAGTTTTCTTTGGCAGTGATGTTCATGGAAGGTCGAGGGGTTCAAAGGGATCGAAACGAAGCAATAAAATGGTTCAAGCAAGCCGCGAAGAATGGCAATCGTGACGCGCTGAGGCAACTGGAGAAGATGGGGCAGGCATAGATATCACGGGCAGCTTATGAATTGGCGCCTTAAAATATGGCGTTTGTTCTAATTATAGGGAATAAGATGATAAAAGATATCAGAACCCTTTTGGATGGTTTTTGCAGTGTAAAGAGATGCGTATCCCGAAGACTGCTTGAGGAAACGGTTATTCTCGCCATAGAGATCGCAAGGGAAGGCAGAGAGGGACGTAAAATAGGGACCTTGTTCGTGGTGGGCGATTCTGAAGAGGTCATAAAGCATTCCCAATCTTTGATCCTTGATCCACTATCCTGTCATCCAAGAGATGTGAAAAGCGTCTATTCTGCGGACATGAGAGAGAGCGCCAAGGAACTGGCCCAGCTAGACGGCGCATTCGTAATAGACCATGAGGGGGTTTTTATTTCCGCTTGTAGATATTTGGACGCTTCTGCAGAAGGCATTAAACTTCCGTTAGGATTAGGTAGCAGACACGTGGCCGCTGCGTCTATCACCAGTATAACAAAATCAGTGGCTGTGGTGGTCTCTGAGAGTTCAATCGTGAGGGTCTTTGACGCAGGGGAGCTTATAGCCGAGATTATTCCGGAAGTATGGTTAATGAGCCGATATATGCCACATTTTGCCGGTCCATATGAGACAGTCCAGGACGATCGGGTGGCTGTTTTACACAAAGCTGAATAGGCTTCGGTACTCTTTAAGTTCAAACTCACTCACAGCTTCTTTGTTGACACGCCTAGTATAAATATCAACTAATTTGCATTATTAATTAAAAAGCTTATTTTGGTTATATGGATAAATTCCATAAATCAATTGATTGGAGGCCATTTATGAGAGCAAAAACTAACATCACCGCTCTAGCTTTTTTGCTGGGTTTTATGGTTCTTATGGGAACCACTGGAAACTCTCTGGCCCGAGCGGAAGCAATAGAGAGGATTGCCCCACAGACCCTTGCCGAAATGATGGACGGCTCGGATGTGTTAATTGTGGATGTGAGACTTGCAAAGCATAAACAGAAATCAGGGGAGATGATCAAAGGCGCAAAACCGGAAGATCCGTCAAATCTGGAACAATGGTTGGGCAAATATCCAAAGGATAAAACCATCGTTTTTTACTGCGCTTGACCCAATGAAGCCACAAGCGCCCGTGTGGCGCAGAAGTTTTTGGAGAACGGTCAAAAGAAGGTTTTTGCTCTCAAAGGTGGATGGCAGGCATGGAAAAAAGGCAATTACCCAACCGACAAATTGCGTTAAATAATTATTATCAGCCGCCAAGGATTTAATCTAAAAGGCGCAACAGACTCAATTATAGACACAAAGGGCGATGGCGCCCTTTTTTTTAAAATCGTCTTTTCCTCCTACGCTCATCAGTGAAAAATATGTCCAGCACCAGCCCTATGGAACCGGCCGCAGCCAACATAAACAGCATAATAGCCAGCCCTGGATATCCGAGTATCTTGAATGAGGTTGGTATTCTCGCGAGTATTGCCGCTCCCATAACAAGAGACGCAAGCAAGATACCCATTGTGATGCGATTTGCCACCTTTTGAATACCTTCGATCAGTCGCAGCTCATTAATCGTGTCCACTTTGATCTGGAGCTTATTATTTGCTATTTGATCCAGGGCCATATTCATGGCTTTTGGTAGGCGCTCAAGGATATCCTTTAATTCCAGAGCGTTTCTTAAAATCCTTGCTGAAGAGAGATTCTTGGAAATCTGCTTGGAAAATATGTCCACTGCGTTTCGCCTGACACATGCGTTGGGATCAAAGTTCGGATCAAGTATCTTGCCCACCTGATCCATGTTCAAAAGGGTTTTCCCGAGCATTGTGAGTTCGGTTCGGACCCTCATACCGCATTCGCCGGCTATTTGGCATATCTCCAATACCAGCATACCCACTTGGAGTTGATCCACATTTGAGTCCTGATATCTGGATATAAGATCAACCGCTTTTCTGTTGTAATTTCTTTCATCAAAGTATTCTGTTTTTTCGCCCATGGACATTGCTATTGACGCCGCATCCTCAGGGTGACCTTCACTTATGGCAAGCAGCAACTTCAATAAACGTTCCTGTAGGCTCCTGGCGATCCTTGCCACCATCCCCAGATCCAACAGAGCCAATCTTTTATCAACAGTGAGGAATACATTCCCAGGATGGGGGTCCGCGTGGAAAAAACCTTCAACAAGGATTTGCTGCAAGTACGCTGAAAATGCTTGCTCAACAAGCTCCATCGCGTCCAGATCTCTTCTCTGCAATTCATTCAAATTGCTTATCTTGCTTCCAACTACGAATTCCATGGTAAGGACTTTGCCTGTTGAATGACTGGTAATAGGCGCGGGCACATATAAGCGGTCAAATTCCACCAGCGCCTCTTTCATCCTCGTCAGGTTCCAGGCCTCTCGCTTATAGTCCAGCTCACTCATGACACTGTTCCTGAACTCGTCCAGAATCTCGCTGAGCCGGTAAATGTCGCCAAATTGCGTGTGTCTGTCAATAAAATTGGCCACATCGCCGAGAACTTCCAAATCTTGAATAATTCCCTCCTTGACTCTCGGTCTTTGCACCTTTACCGCAACCTCCTGGCCGTCAGGTAATGTGGCTCTGTGAACCTGGCCAAGGGAAGCTGCTGCAATTGGGTCTTGGTCGAATGACGCAAAAGCCTCGGATATCTTCTTCTCCAATTCGGATTCAACTATTCTTTCCACTTCAGCATATGGAAAACTGCCTACTCTGTCCTGAAGCCTGCTCAAAGGCTCAATATATTTCATCGGCATTATGTCGGGCCGAGTTGAAAGAAGTTGACCCAGTTTTACAAAAGTCGGGCCCAAGCGTTCAAGATCAGCCGCGAGCTCATTTCCTTCGTCGTCTGGTTCAGGTTTGCCCTTTGAGTCTTTGTCAGTTTTCTCAACCAGCTCCACAAGTCCTGTTTTAGCCGCGACATCAGACCACCCATGCTTGATCAATAGAGCGCCAATGTCTTTATATCGTTTTAAGTACTCTGTTCTCACCGCCAAAGCCATGTTTGCTCCTGGATCCGTATAATAATATCAACCATGTATACTATGACTTGAGGCCATAGGCAATGTTTCTAATCGAATAAGCTCGATCTTCTGTATTAACTAAAAATTCGGGATCGATCGGAACCGAGCGCTGAACCGGATGCGGCCTACATTGAGCGTTAATTGTCTAAAGCCCCTAATAATAGGGGTAAGGGTAAGCGTTTGAGCGGAAAAAAAGCATTTTGGAAATGGATTGACCATCTCCCCCTCCAAACCTCCCCCATCGTGATTTCAAATGCTTATGACGACCACGATAAACGCTTACAAAAAATCTTAACCTGTGACCTTATTTGACACTCGTGTAAATTAATATGTTTTCCTAAGGGGGGAGTCATTCTACCATTGATCTGTCACTAATGCCTAGGCACGGCTAGAAAGGCGCGCAATAGGTCTATGGGGTAGAGATGGTGGGTAGTTTTTCTAGGGACTGTGCGTGGTTTTAACGCTAAGGGCAATCAGAATGAGCGGTTTTAACGCTTTTTAAATATCCGTTATGTTGCAATATATCTAATGAATGAGTGTTTTTAACGTGAGCAGCGCGTCATTGAAATGGGTATCTATTATTTGGGTATAGACAACCTGCCTGTAATTATAGTACCTTAACATCAGCTCATGCAGGCTTATATTGGCACAGGGCTTGCATCTACGCTTTTAGCGCTTCTGTGTTTGACTGTGACCAAATACTTAAACGCCGCCTATGAGGGGGTAAAATATACAGAGCAGTATCAATTTTCCATATAGATCCATTAGAAAGGTCGTGGCGCCATGGAACACCTACTGGTGAAAACATGCTGGATTAAAGAAAGATAGGATTAAGATAAGGGGGTTGGGGAGAGCTGTCCATTCAAATCGAATGACTCTGAAACACACAGGCAAGGAAATAGGAGAGTCGAGCGATTCTAAGACCTAAAGCTAATAGCTACCCAGGCAAAGATTGCATCCAATGTGATGCAAATATCAAGGCCTGCAAATGAGAGATTTTCAGAAAAGGGACT
>CAZFJT010000232.1:0-4087 GCA_964519135.1 uncultured Syntrophales bacterium
ATCCTGTGGCGCCTATTCCTTTCATACCAGGCCATGGGCATGCGGTTCCCCCTGATGACGCGGAGTTTTAAGGGGATCCATACCGGTTACGCGCTTGTTGAAAAAGACTTGGCTTCCCTGAATCATGAAAACACGGACGCCCTACATCTGAGCCAGTTCAGTGTTACATTTTGCCAAGTCCATATATAGATTGTCTATTCGATCAATGTCCGCGCCCGGCTTGGCCTCAAGATCCCGAATCTTCAATTTTAGTTTTTGACATTCCGCTGCTTTGATTTGTTCAGGGTTACACGCGCTGGAGCATCCTTCTCCCCGGCGCTTGAGTCTGATCAATTTAGTCCTGAGGTCATTGACCTTTTTCCTCAGTATGGTGACCTTACTGATCTCTCCTCTGTTGAGAGCGTCTTGTAAGTCATCGCCGTACTTTTCCAATTGGTTCTGAATAGCTTGATCGAGCTTATCTATTTTGAGACATTCTTCACAGGTAATGGACCAGCATGTTCCCATGCATCCTGCGACAAGCGCGATGGCTGTTGCAATGATTATAGTGATTTTCTCCAACTCCATCCCTCCGGTTGGGTCATAATCTTGACATTAGCGCCTACATACATTCCAGGGCCGCGCCCCTTTATTCAGGGGTGGGACCTTATCAAAAACTTATTTTACTCTGATCTTTGCCATAAGGCCGATCTATTACATATTTAATATTAGATAAAAGGCAGGAGTTTTACAATCAGATATATGAAAACTTTTTTAATAAAGGCCTATCAAAACCTTTTCTTAATGGACGCCAGGCCTTGGATCATATCTGTCCCGGAGTTGGAGTTGTGTAACTCGTCGCCCTCTCCCCACATATTCCCGTTGGAAAGGTGTCGCCATTGGACTCCTATGGATAAAGACGCTGCCGGGTTGTGCTTTTGCAAGCCGAAACCGGCCATAAGCGACCAATTGAACCTTGACCCTGAGTTTCTGAAAGTCTCTGATACATAACCAATGCCCGCGCCGCTCTCCACATAGGGCAGAAAGCCCCCCTTTGAAGTCATAAACGTGAATCTGCCCTTTGGGACCCATCCCAATTCAAAACCATCATCAAAACGTAGCCTTTTGATCTTTTCTATCTGACCCTCTCGATAGATCACGTAAGACCCCAATAGCGCCACCTGAACCTCCCCCAAAGCAGGCCCGAATATTGTAGTGGTGGGAAATTTCCGCACACTTCTGCTCATTTCCAGGGTAGCGTAATCAAGCTGGGTGCATGTGCCAAATGTTCGCCCATAAGCCAGTTTTATCAAATAGTTATTTTCCGGACACACAACTGGGCTTAGAGCGGCAAGGTACGGCTTGACAGGCTTTCGCTCGGGCGAAACCGTTAAAGGAGAGTATGAGGCGGCAATTGGAACCGGCGTTGGGTAATTTGTCCCCTGCGACCAGGATGGTCCGTGATCCCAAGCCTCACAATTAATAAAACTGCCCGTGACTGCTAAGATCATAAATATCGAACAAACACGAACAGTCGCGCGACCAACACAACAGAAAACCACCATATCCTTCCCAATCTTAAACGCAATCCAACCTAATAGACACATGGACCGCTAACACGGCCCGCTCTTGGTGTCAAGAAATAAAGTTGACATTAAACTCCAAGTAGGCTTTCACTCTTGTGGGGAAAGTAATATGAGCAGCGCCGGGCTTAACCTGTAACGCCGAGAAGACCTATACCTTATACATGAATTATTGGCTACAGAAGCGCGGCCGCATTTAAGTGAATGGATACGACTTCAATCACTTGACAGTTTTAAAAAGGGTTGGTATCTGGGAACTAGAGATGAATTTATTAAACAGAGGCCCATGTGGTTAGTTTCACCAAGCCGGGGTCCCTGACGTCCAGCCACCCAATTAAGGGGGTGTTTACTCCGTTGGAAGAGCCGAATCCCGACAAACCTGGATTAATAGCTAGATTAGTAAGATGGTTGCGTAATAAGATAGGCCTGGGTAATGCGACCAACAGACTCCTTCAAGTCATTGATGAAAGCGAGGAGAGGGGCTTTATTGATGAAGAAGAAGGGGAAATGATCGAAGGGATCTTTGATCTTCGCCAAACAGTGGCCAGGGAGATCATGATACCCAGAACCCATATAGTATCTCTGCCCATAACCGCGGACCTCCGGGACACCCTAAGAGTTATTGTTGACTCTGGGTACTCAAGAATACCAGTATATCAGGATAATGTGGACCAGGTGCTCGGTATGCTCACTGCCAAGGATTTATTACCTCTTTGGCTTGATGAAACAGAGGAATTCAAGTTGGCGTCCATGTTAAGGGAAGTGATGTTCGTGCCTGAAACCAAGAATGTCAAGCAACTGCTGGAGGAGATGAAGAGCAGGAACTTCCACATGGCCATAGTTGTTGACGAGTTTGGGGGCACCTCCGGCATTGTTACCCTTGAGGATATCCTTGAAGAGATAATCGGGGAGATTTGGGACGAGCACGATGTTGAAGAGGACGAGTTTATCCTTATGGAAGACGGGTCCGTCCTTACAAGCGCAAGAACGAACATTGACGACTTTGAAGAACGCTTTAAAGTGGAAATCCCCAGAAATGGATACGATACAATAGGCGGCTTCATAATCCACCTCATGGGTAAAGTGCCTTCACGTGGGGAAGAGATGGATTACAAGGGCCTGAGAATACGCGTACACGGGGGTGACAGAAAGAGCATAACAAGAATATTGGTTATTAACACGCCTGATGGTCAGGAACCCCCTTCAAACCAATCCGAAAATACCCCGATTTCATGATCCACAATCTTGGTCTATCCTTAGCGTCAGGCGTCATTACCGCGCTGGCGTTTCCTATGACCGATGTGGCCCCATTGGCCTGGATAGGCCTTATTCCATTGTTCTGGGTCTTGGAGCGGACACCTGGGGCGTGGAAGTCCTCCATTTGCGGTCTTGCCTTTGGACTGGGATTCTTTGGGACCGATCTGTATTGGATCTACGAAACAGTCAACCTCCATGGTCATGCCCCAAAGGCGCTGGCCTTTCTGACCACAGTGGGACTGGTCTCGCTTCTGTCTATCTTTCCCGGACTATTCGGTCTTGTCACAGGGCTTATAAAGACCAGATCCCATTTGGCGCCAAGCCTGATTCCCTTTGTCTGGGTCGGCGCAGAATACGCAAGGGCTAACCTCCTCACAGGCTTTCCATGGGATCTGTTGGGCTATTCACAGGCAAATTTTCTCAGTTTGATTCAGATAGCGGACATAACCGGCGTCTATGGGGTGAGTTTTGTTATTGTCCTTACCAACGTGGCAGTAGTGGAGCTGATAAAATATCTCTCAGACGACCCAGGGGCCAAGTTGCGGAATGTGATATTCGCCGCGTTAATTATGGTCGTTACCATATCCTATGGAAAGATCAAACTATATTATGCGGACCAACAGGACTTCACTGAAAATGGTTGGACTGTGGGCGTCTTACAGGGATCGATTCCCCAGGAGTTTAAATGGCTGGTAAAGGAGCGGCAAAGGACTGTGGACGCTTATACAATCCTGGGGGAAAACGCCGCGCAAACGGGCGCTCAGGCGCTGATTTGGCCCGAGACTAGCCTACCCACGCTCTTTATGGGGGAAGACCCTTTCTGGAAAACCCCGTGCATTATATCCCAGGATCTCAGGGTTCCCATACTGTTTGGAGCCCCTTATGAGATCGGAGGACCAGGCTCTTCAATATACGTCAATAGCGCAATCTTAATCGATGGATTCGATCTTCTGGCGAGATACGACAAGATTCATTTGGTTCCTTTTGGCGAATACATGCCACTTTCCTGGCTTATACCCCTTGGGCCTGGACTTGCCGCAAGGCAGGCGGATTACCTTCCAGGGGATACTATGAAAGTGATGTCATTACCGGGAGCGCCCCAATTCAGTGTCCTGATATGTTATGAGGCCATATTTCCCGAACTGTCCAGATTGGCCATTAACAATGGCGCCAAATTACTGATTAATATCACCAATGACGCATGGTTCGGATCTACGGCCGCGCCATATCAACACCTTGCCATGGCAAGGTTCAGGGCTGTCGAGAAT
>CAZFJT010000232.1:4097-5812 GCA_964519135.1 uncultured Syntrophales bacterium
GGCCTGGTTGGTAAGGTGCGCAAATACCGGAATCAGCGCGATCGTGGATCCCAATGGAGCGATAGTAAAGTCGATCCCCCTTTATAAAAGGGGTTTCTTTAATCATACGTTTCCCGGGAATTTGGAAGCCGGGTCATTTTACACTATGTTTGGTGATATATTTGCGTGGGCTTCAATCCTCATCTGCATTGTGTGGTTCTTTGCCTTGAAACGTCCAAATAGGACAAGCCTCTGAATAAAGTTGTCAATGAGATTAGATTGTCTGATCCGCGACTGATGGATCAAAAGGAAAATATCTTTGTCTAAGGGAATTCTATATATAGTCGCCACTCCTATAGGGAATCTGGACGACATCTCCAAAAGGGCCGTGGACACATTGGCCTGTGTGGATGTGATTGCGTGTGAGGACACAAGAAGGTCCGGCAAACTTCTCAAGGGAATCAGAACCTCAGCGAAACTAATGTCGGTTCACAAATTCAGTGAGGCCAGAAGAGTTGAAGCAATAATGGATCTACTGGACGCGTGTAAGACAGTGGCAATTGTCTCGGACGCGGGAACTCCCGTCATATCGGACCCTGGTCACAGGGTTGTGGCTGAGGCCAGGAAAAGAGGCCATAAAGTAACCATAGTCCCAGGCCCCAGCTCTGTGATATCAGCGGTTGCGATTTCAGGTTTTGATGGGTCCGGATTCACATTCATGGGTTACGCGCCCAGAAGAAAAGGCCCGAGAATGGAATTTCTTCAGGAAATCAGGTCTTGTTCCCATCCATGTGTATTGTTCGAGTCGCCCAAAAGACTCGTCTCACTACTTGAGGAACTCAGCGAGATAGCGCCTTCTCAGGAGGCCGTAGTGATAAGGGAACTTACAAAGCTTCATGAAGAAATCGTTTCAGGAAAACCAAAGGAACTATTGGATCAATTCAAGGCTCGTGAATCCATAAAAGGCGAAATCGTCTTAGTAATTCAGGGGGCCCCAGATGATGGGGAAGAACCGGATATGGATAGTATTGTAAGGGGACTGATCTCTGAAGGCTTCACAGGCAAAAGACTTGCCAACGAGGCCGGAAAAAGATTCCAGGTGAAAAAAGGAGAAGCTTATGAGACTTATTTAAGGCTCAAAGATACCTATAGTGAACCTCAGGACATTGACTGAACTCTCAAGAATCCTTCCTTACTCTTGGGCCGCCAAATATCCAAATGAAACATAAACCTTTCATGACAACTAATTAATTCTTAATCTTTACCTAACTTCTCAACCATAGAGTCTGGCCAAATAAGTTTTAATAGGACCTAATTCAGGATTGGTTCGCGTTATTCGTGATACCAATGGATATAAACATGCCCAAAGAACTAATATTGGCAGTGGACGATGAAGAAGATATTCTCGAATTGATAAAGTACAATCTTGAAAAGGAAGGATACAGGGTAGCATTCGCCTATGAAGGGCAAGAGGCTCTGGAATTCGCTAAAAGTGAAAGACCGGATCTGATCATTCTTGATTTGATGTTACCAGGCATAGATGGCCTTGATGTATTCAAAGAACTGAAAAACGACATGACCACCAAAACCATCCCTGTAATAATGCTTACTGCAAAATCAGAGGACGCGGATGTGGTAACCGGTCTTGAGCTGGGCGCTGATGATTACATAAGTAAACCTTTTAGTCCAAGGGTTCTTCTTGCCAGGCTCAAGGTTGTTTTGAGGAGATACAAGAC
>CAZFJT010000233.1:0-5795 GCA_964519135.1 uncultured Syntrophales bacterium
CCTGTTGACGGGAGATCCGATTCGCTGTGTTTAAATTCGCAAGCTCAACAAACTTGGCTCATCGGACTCCCACCGCCTGGTTCGGCTCACGCTACTTCCATTCCTAGATTCTCTCCTCTGTCCTCCCTGCCGCCAACAACTGAGGGATTATTTGTTGCTAATTATCGCCGGATTCAGAGCCAAAGCCTCTTTTCTTGAATCTTTCCGCGAATCTCTGCTTGCGTTTTTCCAGCAATTCTCCCAACTTTTTGATTTGGTCGGAGTTCAAGACAGTGAGGCGCTCTCTTTTCATTTTTAGCCTTTCCTGGTCGATCCTTGTGTGATGCTTCATGAATTGGCCATCAAGTTCTTTAAAACGATTCATGTCCACTTTGCCGGACTGGAGCATCTGAAGTTTTTCTTCCCTTATCTTTCGCACTGCCTTTCTGTCCTCTCTGATCTTGTCCCTGAAACTTTTTCCCATATCTTTCATCTTGGATTGTTGGTCTTCTGATAGCCCCAGTTCTCTGATCATGAACTGTCTGAATCTTTTACCACGATGGAACGGCCCTTTGTTATCTTGAGGTTTTGTATAAGATTTGGCATTTGACTCGTCATTGGCGATCTGGTCGCGGGAATCAGCAAAAACAGTTGAAAAAACCGCGAACATCAATCCAATGGTTAGTGTTAGAATTAAAGCCTTTTTCATTTCGCGCTCCTTTTTTAGACTAAGATTTCATTGGGTTGCATCCCATGGGCCCACTGACGAGACACACCCATTCACAGGGTCAGGAAATAACTATTATAAAATCAGTTGCTCATCCCTGTGATCGACACTTGATATTAAGACGACCCTGGAGCGATTTCGTTAAACAAAATTGTAAAAAATCTTATGAAACGCTCCAGAGGCCAATTATTTAATCAATGGTGAAAAAGGATTCTTCAAATTCCGGCTTGCCCTGATATTTTTGCATGAATATACCCGGCGCGGTGTCAATGTTTTGGAGTATTGCCGGGTTCACATTGACGCCAACGTCATGGAGCGCCTGGATTATTGCCTCAGGCGAGGGAGGGCAGGTTTTGATGAATGTCATGTTATCCGCGTTGGGATGGTTTTTGTGTTTTTTGAACAGGCATTGACCTATGAGTATGGTCTTCTTTCCAGGGGTTGGTTCCATGACCTTACCTGTGAGGACCTCCACATTGTCCCAGGGTTCTCCTTTCCAGGCAAACGCTATGGAACCCAGGACCGCGCCTGTCAATACTGAACAGTACGTGCACATGGTTAGATCATATTTTGGGTACGAAATCCCCTGAATTCCCATTTTCGCCATTTGTATGGGAAGTGTATTGTCGTCATTGTACGGAAAGGTCCACTGATGGGCCGACTGGACTTCCTCCAGTTTCTCGCCTTTCATCTCTATGTCCGACAGATCCAAAGGCCTGGATTTAGCTTTAACCGCGTGCGCGATGTGGGGGACCTCCGATGGTTCAAACCCAAGAATTTTTGAGCCCACCATGTCCGCTGAAAGCATGTCGTTTGACGCCACGAGCAGGTTGCTTCGCTTTGCCTTCCCATCAAACGCGGGTCCGCGGTCTATGGTGTAGATCCCATCAAGAAGCGTAAATGACGGAGGTAACTTGTTTGCAAGCTTGGAAACCATATAATGAAGGTCCTTTTGCGGGTCATCGCTGTGGCATTTCTTCCTGGATGAGATGTTCAGCATACCTTTGAGGTTTTTTATCCCAAGGCTCGTTACTGTCTGCGCGTGTGTTTTTAGAACAGGCAAGTTAACTATGTAGTCTGAATCGAGAAAGTCAGAATTAAATTCAAGTTCAACCCCGTCGCCCAGATCGACCTTTTTATATGGTCGGTCCAGCGCATTGACCAGCTTGACTCCATATCTTGATTCCAGTTTATGGTATCCAAGGGTTTGAAAAGCATGGGAGGGAGTTTCGGTGTCCTTGGGGTTAAACAGAACCATACCTTCGCCAATGGTTATTTCGCTCGCGCCAAGGTCTTTGATGATCTTTACCATCTCTTCAACGACCCTGGATGTGGTTATCACCCCCCATTTTGGAAAGGGGACCTTGCTTGTCCAAAAGACGATATTGGGCTTGATAAAGACTCTATCCCCGTTCTTAAGGTCCTTTAGTCCTGAGCAGAGTTCAACGGCTTTCTTAATGGAGGTTTCTGGGTTTTCGTAGCGCACGATCGATACTTGATATGGGGCCATATGGCAAACTCCGGAAATGAGTGTTAGCCGGTTCAAAATCAATATTTTGATACAGACCGGACACTATGATCATAGAATATTTTATACTGTATTTAAAATATGGTTTGATCCTATTGGCAAAGATTAATTATTCAAAAGGATCCGATACTGAGACTAAACAGGAGTTGTCACTTGCTCGCAACCTAAAAAATGGTTAAAATCAAAAATAACTTCAAGTGGTTTTAATAATATTCTTTTAAAACAGTCGCCATGAAAAATACTCTAATACTGAAAGACCGCCAGTGAATAATTGCGCCATCGAACTGAATCATGAACCAGAACTTATTTGAGACTTATAAGCCCTGGTAAAAATTGATCTGTCCATAAATAAAAAAGGAGGCTTCAAATGGCCGAGGTAAAAGGAAAATTTATAACACTCGCATGTTCACTTTTGGAAACCAAGCCTGAGGCTAAGGCAAAGGCGCTCCAAGAGGTAAAGGAAAGAACCGGCTTAGAATGGAATGAGCTGGATCCAGAGGGATGGTACGATACACAGGTGTTTGAAGCTGTTTTTCAATCCATTGAGGACAATACAAACCCTGTTATGGCCTGGGCCGCGATAAAGGTGATAGGGCAAAATGTTTATCCCACCATCCAAAGATCAGTGGGGCTTCCGGATACTCTTGACACACCACTGGATTATGTGAAATTCGAGGCCCAGGGCTTTCTGGAGAATCATCGCGGTCCGGATGTGATACCGCGAAAAATTCTGGAAGAAAGTCCCGGCAAGGTTGTTATGGACGCCCCTTCCCCTGGTTATAACTGCGCTCTTATTGAGGGCGTGTTTGAAGGGATACTTCATATGTGTCAGATAAAGAACGGTAAAGTTAAACAGACTAAATGCGTTAGAAACGGAGATCCCACGTGCGAGTATTCCATAGAATGGTAGAGGTGTTCAGGCGTATTTCCATAATAGTATTTTATTGATCTGCCCTGATTCGATCTGAATATGGAAAAATAAGGACTATTGCAATATCCATTAGTACAGGCGCGTATCTATTCAATCTCGTGGGGGCCCGTTGTAGGCGGAACCGGGCGGCGGGAGTCCGATGAGCGAAGTTTCCTGAGCCTGCGAATAAAACGCAGTCAATCGGATCTCTCGCCAACAGGCTTAACCTGGAAGACCGCGAGGACCTATACTTTATACATGAATTATTGGCTCAGGTAGCACGGCCACATTTAAGAGAATAATTAGTCAGCCGCAAAATAATGAAAGATAATTGAAACTATTTTAATATACCGGACATGAACAATTATAAACCATACCTGGACTGGATAAACAACCAGGCCGGTAGAATGGCTGAACTTACGATCAAATGGGCCAGAATAAACTCCAGTAGCTTTAATGTCACGGGACTTGACGCTCTATTGGATATCCTTGAGAGGGATTTCAAGATATTGGGAGGTGAGAGTGAGCGCGTTGAGCTTCAGGGGCATGATACAATCAACGGTAATGGGCAATCTTTCAGCAGACCCTTGGGAAAAGCCCTGAGGATAATAAAGAGACCTGAATTAAAAAACAGAGTTTTCCTGTGCATACACTATGACACTGTGCATAAGCCTGAGAATGGCTTTGAGGAAAGGATCCGTGTAATTGATGGGCAAGTCACAGGTCCGGGCGTCACTGACGCCAAGGGCGGATTGGTGATTATGCTCAGTGCTGTTCAAGCCTTTGAAAGAAGTCCCTGGGCCTCGAATCTGGGCTGGGAGATACTGATAAATCCCGATGAGGAGATCGGGTCGCCGGGTTCCGCAATCTTGCTCCAAGAAGCGGCCAAAAGGAACATGTTGGGGCTCATCTTTGAACCAACATTATCGGACGGGTCCATGGTGGATTCCAGAAAAGGATCAGGCAATTTTACCGCGGTGGTCCGGGGAAAGGCGGCCCACGCGGGGCGCTCTCCACATACCGGCAGGAACGCGATAAATGCTCTGGCTGAGCTGATAGTTGACCTGAACTGCTTTGCTGAATCCACTGACACGATTACATTGAACATAGGCAGGATAGAAGGCGGTAAAGCCATTAATGTGGTGCCGGACCTCGCGATCGCAAGATTCAATGTTAGGGTGAAGTCCCCGGATGACATTGTTGCAGTGGAGTCAAAGTTGTATGGGGTCAAAGAGATGTTCAAATCCAGGGAGGGGTTTGATCTGGAAGTTTTCGGCGCTTTTTCCAGACCCCCTAAGCTGGTGGACCCGGACACCTTGCGTTTGATAGATCTCATTAATAGCTCTGCAAAAGAACTGGGAATAGATCTTTCATGGAGGCATAGCGGCGGCGCGAGCGACGGCGCGATCTTGGCTGCAAACGGCCTGCCCACTGTAGATACCTTAGGCCCTCGCGGGAATAATATTCATAGTCCTGATGAATACCTCATTTTGGACAGTCTACCTGAGAGGGCTAGGATTACCGCTCTGGTTCTGATGAAGATAGCTTCCAATGAAAATACCTGGTAGAATTCATAAGTAAGAATATATAGATGATTGCCCCCCATTCGGAGTTTGAATCATGTCTCTGCTGACCATGGATGAGTTTCTTTCAGATCCGCGTTTTATTGAGGCAAAAGAGACCATTTTAAGGGTCCTGGCCGAACATCAGGGAAAGATGACCGGTATATGTGAACCAGATCCGGATATTGAACAAAGTTATTCCAATTTATTGAATGAGTTTCAGGAACTCAGGGCTGGAGATCTCTTTTATCCTTATCTAGGGTCGGGTATCGGTAGAGGGCCCATGGTGGAGCTGGCTGATGGAAGTGTTAAGTATGATTTCATTTCAGGCATAGGCGTCCATCATTGGGGACACAGCCATCCAGCGGTGGTAGAGGCTTGCCTGGACGCGGCGATCCGCGATACGGTCATGCAGGGAAATCTACAACAGAACGCGGAGAGTTTGGAATTGGCGGGAACATTGGTTCAAGCGGCCCAAATTCAAGGCGCCCCACTGACACATTGCTTCTTTTCCACAAGCGGCGCGATGGCCAATGAAAACGCCCTGAAGGTAATATTCCAAAAAAAGTCGCCTGCCTCCAGGGTTGTGGCCTTTGAGAACTGCTTTATGGGAAGGACTCTCTTTTTGTCCCAGCTCACTGACAAGCCTGCGTACAGAAAAGGTTTACCTGATATAGCCAGGGTGGACTATGTACCTTTTTTTGATCCCAATGATCCACAGGGCGCTGTAAAGTCCGCGGTAAAAAAACTCAGGAGGCTTGTACAAAGGTATCCTGATTCCATAGCCCTAATGTGTTTTGAGATGGCTCAAGGGGAAGGGGGGTTTTATCCAGGGGAATCGGGTTTCTTTAAGGCCCTAATGGAGATTTGTAAAGAGAACAATATAGCGGTGATGGTGGATGAAATTCAGACCTTCGGTAGGACCCCGCAAATCTTCGCTTTTCAGCACTATGGCTTGGACGAATATGTGGATGTGGTTACTGTGGGCAAGCTCACCCAGGTATGCGCTACACTTTTCACTGATGAATATAGACCTGGGCCCGGGCTATTGAGCCAAACCTTCACAGGCGCCACAAGCTCAATAAAAGC
>CAZFJT010000234.1:0-5757 GCA_964519135.1 uncultured Syntrophales bacterium
TCCCTCGAAAACATCGAGCTTGATCTCGTACATCACTGGGGGATTCCCATTATCGGGAGAAGAATCTGCATTATCCTGACCACTGGAGGCACGACTATGTAATGGAGGGCGCCTGTTATTATGAGAAGAAGCAGAATCATGAATCCATAAGGCTCCAATTCTTCATACTTCATAGCCAAATCCCTTGGCAGTAAACCAGCGAGAATTGAAGACCCATCCAATGGCGGCACTGGTATGATGTTAAATACCGCCAGGACCACGTTTATCTGCGCGGCAAAGATCAACATGCTGGACAGGGGCACGAGCACAAACTTCAGTCCAGGACCTAATTGTGATTCATAAAACGGAACCACAAATATGCGGAATATGATTGCAACTATCAGGGCTGTGGTCAAATTTGCCGCTGGGCCGGCCAGGCTGATCCATATCATATCCTTACGGGGCTCCCTCAAGTATCTTGGGTCTACAGGAACAGGCTTGGCCCATCCTATGCCCATCCCGGCAATGGATGATAGTATCAATGCAAGAGTCCCGTACGGGTCCAAATGGCTAATTGGATTTATTGTAATTCTTCCCGCGAGCTTTGCTGTGGGATCTCCGTACCTCAAGGCCACATAGGCGTGGGCTAGTTCATGAACAGTAATGGCAACGAGGAATCCCGGAATAATGAGAATAATATTTTGGATTATTTGTTGCAAATCAGAGCGACTCCTATCAAGTAAATATAAATGCCGACCAAGTCCGGGGCTTGATATCTGGTGATGTCGGTAATGGCCCACCGGGCGCTAAGCGGTTCTTTTCCCGGTTCACATGGCATGGAGACCTGCTGCGCTCAGGGCGATACACGCTTCAGTCGGCGCCTCCCGGATTATGGAGTCGCCATACTTTGTAAACCGCATATATGGCCATCAACCAGGGCCGCCCCCTGATTTTCCCCATCGTGATTCCAAATGCTTATGGCGGCACAAAGAACGCTTACAGATGTACTATATTGAGGCCGCGCTATAGGGACTTTATTATTTTTTGGCGGTCTTCTTACCCTTTGCGCCGGCCTTTGCCTGGCCGCCCTTTGCTTGACCGTCTTTTGCCTGGCCGCCCTTTTTACCTTTACCTTTGCCCTTTTCAGGTTCAGGTTCTTTCTTCTTTGAACCCTTCTTGACCTTTTCCGCCTCTCCCTTTATATCAGCCAGCCTTGCGGCTTCAGCTTCGGCCTGGGCCTTTTCCTTCTTTTCCTTCAGCTCATTGGTTTTGTCCGCGATTTCACCTATCCTTGCTATCGCCCCTTCGAACTGTTTTATCTTGGACTTGAACCGTTTTACCTTGTCATCCTTTTTTATCTTTTCTTCAGGGATTCCATCGGTCTTAAGAGCGTCTATCCTGGCCTCCAACTGGGCCACGTATCTGCCCTTTTGAGCCTCTTTTGTCTCCATGTGCTTTGAACCCATATTACACCTCTGATTGATTGTATGTATTTTGTTATACTTAACTTATTACACTTTATTGAATGTTGTTTTACCAACCCTGTGGCCATTGGCCCTATGATGATAGCCTGCTCAGGCGCCCATAAAAAAAATTCTCCTTAATTAGGAGATTGCGATAGTGGTTTTACCTGTAATGTGATTCCTGTTCAGGTTGTTCTTTTTAGATTTTGTTTTTTATGTTCTGGTCTTGTAAATGCTGTTTTTGTAAAACATTCCGGGTCGCTTTTGGCTGGGGTGGGAGGATTCGAACCTCCGAATGCGGGTTCCAAAGACCCGTGTCTTGCCACTTGACGACACCCCAGCAGCTTGAAACACATATATTTTAGATCATAATTCGCTTATATTCAAGCCTATGTGGAAACCCCGCATTATATGATTTCCACCCCGGTCTTAATAGGCCTTGATCTTATGACCATCCAGTGATCCGGCGCTAATTCACGAATCGATTGATAGGGAGCTTCTGAGTTCTCAAACGCAGCAAATACCGTTGCGCCGCTGCCACTCATCAGTACTCTACCCTGCGCGAATTTTTCCAATATTTTTACCGCCGCCCTGATCTCAGGGTACTTTTCAACCGCCATTTCCTGGAATTGATTACCCAAAAGATCCAAAGGCCCAGCCCCCCCATCAAGGGCAACCCTTAACTTAACCCGCGGGGAGTCCAGTGTCAAGTTCCGGGATACCAGCCTGTACATTTCTCCGGTATCCACTGGAATACCAGGATTAACCAAGACAATCTCATAGTCGGAATCAAGATCAACCGGGGTTAGTCTGTCTCCTATCCCCTCACCTATCGCGGCCCCTCCTATCAAAAAGAAAGGGACATCAGCGCCCAGGCTCGCGGCAATCTTCAATAATTCCCGTTCTTCGATACCCAGATCATACAATTCATTGATACCTTTCAGACACGCCGCGCAATTGGAGCTTCCACCTCCGAGTCCCCCTGAGATCGGTGTGTTCTTTGTCAGACTAATCTTAACTGGAAGCTTGGCCCCTATAATCTGTTCCAGCGTTTTTTTGGCCTTTAATACCAGGTTTTGTTCTGTCTCCAGTTCAGGGAAGCCAGGGACATTAAGTTCGGTAACCCGCGAGCTTTTCTCGATTATCAGAGCATCGGACAGGTCTATGGCCTGGAAAAGTGTTTCTATGTCATGGTAGCCGTCAGGTCGCCTCCCAAGAACCCTCAGGAAAAGGTTTATCTTCGCTGGCGCTTTTAAGGCTATCCTGTTCATGGATATTCCATTGTGTGATTATATTGGCGGTCGGTTTTGAATGGAGCTATATTAATTTGGTTTCAAAGATTGAATATATGGGGTTGACCTGCTTCAGATGAGCGAAGTTTCCTGAGCCTGCGAATTGAACACCGCGAATCGGAACGCCGGTCAACCTGACTTCAATGTTAATTATTTGAATACGCAACCGTATTATACCATAAACTGGCGCCCGAACAGTCCAATGAACCACAAAATCAGCTCATTAAAAATTGGCGACCGAACCATTAAACTCACCATTCCCGGGAATCGCAAGGAATCAGAGGACAGGATATCCTTTTGGTGGGGAGTTACAACATCCTCCATAGCCCTTTCAGAGGAAATTCTTAAAAAAGGGAATTTGTCGAAACTGGATGTTCTGGAGCTGGGTTCAGGGATTGGGCTCTCTGGGATTGCGGCTGCGCTCGCGGGCGCGAGGGTTGTCTTTTCTGACTATGTCCAGGACGCGCTGGAACATTGCCGGACCAACTGTGAACTGAACCTGGATTCCCTGGAAACTGTGGATTTCATGCGTCTCGATTGGGAGAACCCAGGGGAGTTGACCAGATTCCACATGATTATTGGGGCTGAAATACTCTATGATTACTTTTTCCACTCATCATTGATCAGGATACTTAATGGCGCCCTCAAGCCTGGAGGTCTGGTAATCCTGGCGGACAGAAAGAGGCTGGTTGTTTCCAGGTTCATGGGTGAAATGACAAGACAAGGTTTTTTATGCAAGGAACAATCTCAAATAGTGGACAGGCCGGGATTTCCAAAGCAATCAGTGAGTGTGTTCCAATGCCGCGGCCAGGATGGCGACAAAGGATGGAATCTCTAAATATCCCGTATCAGTTCCTTTAGGTTCCCTGACAAGCTCGGCACATGCCTGTCAGCCACAACGGATATTGCCAGGCCGTTCTTCCCCTTTCTTTGGAGCCTGCCGTCCACTGTGAGCGCTTCACTGGTGAGTATGGCCTTTGCCGAGCCTTTCTGTGAGTCAGGAAAAGACGCTATGTCCACAAGGCCGGTTTCATCCTCCATGGTAATGAAAAGAACCCTCTTGCCTGACTTTGTAGGAGGCATGTGTATTATAACGGTCAGGCCGCTCACCCTAACCCTTGAGCCGTCAGGGGTCCTTCTCAGGTCCTTGGCGGTGATAACTCCCCTTTGGGAGAGCTTTCTCCTGAGCAGCTCCATTGGGTGGCCTGAGCAATAGACACTCATTGAGTTAATTTCATTTATTATTTTTGATCTGCGGGCGTCCATGATTTTATCCCTATAGGGCTGAATACCTCAGTTCTTTTTCGTAGCGGTCCAGGGCGTCCAGAGCCCCGGCTGTCCTGAGCAATCCCATGATCCTCTTTGGCAAAGAGATCCTCATCCCAAGATCCGCCTCGCAGGTGAAAAGCCCCCTGTTCTTCCTTTCTGCAATTATTCGTCTTGAGGTTGCCTCACCCAGGTTGTTTATTACTGTCAAAGGAACCCTTATCCCTGAACCATCAGGTAGATACTCGCCTCCACTGGCGTTCACATGTGGTCCATAGATGGGAATCCCTCTCCTCCTTGCCTCGTTCAGAAGTAGAGAAGCCGGATACGATCCCACATGCCCCGCGTTAAGGAGACCGATGTAAAAAGCCTGAGGATGGTGGGCATTCAGATATGCGCTCTGGTAGGTTATATGAGCGAATGACGCTGCGTGGGCCTTGCAAAAACCATATGAAGCAAAGGCCGCGATCTGTTCGAATACCTTTTCTATGAGTTCCATGTGATGACCATTTTTTAGAGCGCCTTCTATGAATTTGCCCCTCAATTGGTCCATTTTTTTCGAGTTTCGATCCTTTGTCATCGCGCGTCTAAAGGCGTCAGCGTCACCATAACTCAGACCAGCGAACACATGGGCTACCCTGAGAACCTGTTCCTGAAAGAGTATTATTCCATATGTCTCCGATAGGACCGGCGCCAGATCCGGGTGAGGGATCTCCACTTTCTCCTCTCCATTTCTCCTGAACACATATGAATCAACCATGTTCCCTTCAACAGGGCCCGGTCTGAACAGTGATATCTCAGCCACAAGATCACTGAAGCGCCTGGGTTGGAGCCTACCCAAAAGGTTACGTTGGCCCGGGGATTCCACCTGAAAGACACCGATACTCTCTGTGCTTCGCAACAACGCGTAAGTTCTGGAATCGTTCAAAGGAGTCCGTTCCAGCCTCAGAGATACGCAGTGTCTTCTCAGAACCTCCATGGCCTTGTTTATTGCGGTGTGCATGCGCAAGCCCAGAAGGTCGAGCTTCAATAACCCCAGGGCCTCCACATCATCCTTGTCCAGGTGTCCAACAGGCATGCCTTTTGGGGAAAAACCCACTGGTGTCCATGAATTTATATGATCCGGAGCTATTATCACCCCTCCAAGATGCACTGAACATTGGAAAGGCAGGCCTGCTAACCTTGCCGCGAGCCTTACCAGTTTTTCTTCTCTCTTTAATGGAGAGTCCTGGAGCTCAGGGAGCTTCTCAAGGGATTCCAGCAGATTCCTTCCCCTTAAGGACCAAGGCAAACACCTTGCCAGCCTGCCTATCTCATCCAAAGGGTATCCCAGGGCCCTTGCAGTCATCCGGACGGCGCTCCTGGCCTTTAAACTGTTTATTGTGCAGACCATGGCCGTTTGCTTTGGGAAAAGGTCCAGCAGATAATTGATAACCTCGTCCCTTCTCTGGGAGTCGAAATCAATGTCTATATCCGGCATGTCGGCTCGGCCCTCATTAATGAACCTCTCAAAGAGCAGCCTGTTCGCGACCGGATCCACGCCCCCAAGCAGCAAATAGAGCGCAAGACTCCCTGCCGCGGACCCCCGCACACTATGGCGAATGCCGTTCTTGTGGGCAAAATCCACCACTTTACGAACAAGGAGGAAAAAGTCCGAAAGTTTCATGTCCCTTATGACCTTCAGCTCATCTTCCAACTGGTTCATGTACCTCAAGGTCGCCGGTCTACACTTTTCAGCCATCTCCCTGTAGCATAGC
>CAZFJT010000235.1:0-5738 GCA_964519135.1 uncultured Syntrophales bacterium
ACAACAGCTATGAGATTTCACGTAATCATAATAACAGACGATCCTTGGAAAAAAAAGTGACCATTCACTCTTGTGGGGGAAGCTATGTGAGGCGGGCTAGGCGGCGTGAGTCCGATGAGCGAAGTTTCCTGAGCCTGCGAATAAAACACAGCGAATCGGAGCTCACGCCAACAGGCTCGGCGCCGCGTGTGGCTGAAAGCCATAGTTCAGTAAGGGCTGCTCGTGATGACCTTTACTTTCACGTCTCATATACGCTTAGGAAGCAAAGCGGCGCCTAAGTGAATCCATGCGGAATAGATTAAAATGCTGTTGCCAAGATTATTGATTAAATGGTAGAGAAATAGGTTTGAGAAATGTCCTATGACAATTTTTAAGAGGCTTGGGAAAAATGAGTATTCTCGATTTGATAGGAAATACGCCACTGGTGAGGATCAATTATCCCAATGGATCATCAGGTGTTCGAATCCTTGGCAAACTGGAAGGCAATAATCCGGGCGGTTCAATAAAGGATCGAATTGCCCTTTACATGATCCAAAAGGCTGAGGAAGAGGGCATACTTACCAAGGATCGGGTTATATTGGAACCGACTTCAGGCAACACAGGAATCGGTTTGTCCATGGTCGCGGCCAGTAAGGGTTACAGGTGTCTACTGGCTCTCCCCCAATGCGTCAGCATAGAGCGAAGAAATACATTGAGGGCTTATGGCGCGGAATTGGAGCTGACTGAGGCGTGCCAGCAAACCGATGGCGCAATTCGCAAGGCCCATGAAATATATGATACTGATCCAGAAAAGTTTTTTATGCCAAACCAGTTTGAGAACAGATTCAATTGGGAAACCCACTATATGACCACAGGTGTTGAAATCCTGGACCAAACTGGTGGAGAAGTTGACGCGGTAGTCGCTGGGATGGGAACAACAGGGACCTTGATGGGAATATCAAGGAGGCTTAAGGAATATGACGATAATATCAAGGTCATTGGGGTGGAGCCTACTGAAGGGCATGCTATCCAAGGCTTGAAGAACATGAACGAGGCAATCGTCCCAAAGATATATGACCAATCAAGGATAGACTCAATAATACGCGTTAATGACGAGCAGGCCTATGACACGGCCAGATGGCTGGCCATCAGTCAGGGGATATTCGTTGGTATGAGTTCTGGCGCGGCGGTTTACGGCGCCACAAAAATAGCCAAGGAGATGACGAACTCCACAATAGTGGTTATCCTGCCTGACAGGGGAGATCGGTACCTTAGCACAACCCTTTTTAAATCCATCTGCGCGAAGTGCCCACCATAAAATTTTGAAGCTTTGGGTTGGGATCTAATTTCAATGAAGCCCGGCTTCGCCCAATCGTTATTATTGGGAACCTGGTTAAAAGAATTCATAACATTCGCCTGACACTGGCCTAGCGGTATTATAATAAAATGTTTTTGATCCTGTTTGGTCAGGCAAGGAAAATTTTATGGAATTACGGGCGTCCGGCTTTAGTAGCGCCGACGCGCCCAAGAGCTTAAACGCCACTATTTTTCCACTTTGGTGAACCGGCTGTGCTTCTACAACTGTGCCATTTAATGTCCAGACCGGCCTTGGAATAAAAAATGAGTACACAGGGTACTGCCCTATGACTTCCAAATGTCTATCCAAAGAACCGGTCCAAAGTTTGCAAATTTTTACTGAAGTGATTTTCCATTTACTGGAAACCTGGGAAAGACTGGAGGAATGACTCGCAACAGTCGCCGCGAAAATCAAGACCATAGCTATTGGAAAAATGGTCCGAAAGCGATGACGCTTTGGCGCTTTTAAGGAATTTGTCATCAAGGATTTCATTCCACTACTTCTAATCACACCCTTGCGGCGCCTTGACGGGGATATAACCGCATTACGTAGAATATATGCGGTTAAGGGTTGATATCCCTATATCTGAGATTACTTTGAAAGACAAGTGAATAAATATGGCGAGATTGACGGTTTTTCTAAATTCATGTAAAATTCGGGATTTTATATTTAAAGGAGGAATAAATGTCTACTAACATCGCAATAAACGGATTCGGGCGCATCGGTAGAACAATCATGAGAAGCGCGCTGTCCAATCCCAAAGTAAATGTGGTGGCTATAAACGATCGCATGGATCCTGAACTAATGGCCTTCCTTTTCAAAAGGGATTCGGTTCATGGTCCCTATCCGGGCGAGGTGGATTACAAGGATGACACTGTGATCGTTGATGGTAAAAGTATTAAGGCCCTTAATATTACGGACAGTTTACTGAATCTTCCCTGGGGGGACTTGGGTGTGGACATTGTATTGGAATGCACCGGTCTTTTTAGGGACAAGACCTCAGCAGGCAAACACATTGAAGCTGGGTGTAAAAAGGTCATAATATCAGCGCCTGGAAAGAATGTAGACGCCACATTTGTATTGGGAGTAAACCACAGCGATTATGATCCTGCGAACCATCATGTGATATCCAACGCTTCATGCACAACAAATTGTCTGGCCCCAGTGGCAAAAGTCCTTTTCGATGAGTTCGGCGTGGAAAAGGGCCTCATGACTACGGTTCATTCTTATACTATGGATCAGAGCATTTTGGATACAGTTCACAAGGACTATAGGCGAGCCAGGGCTGCCGCTATTAACATGATTCCCACGACAACAGGAGCTGCTACAGCGGTGGGCCTGGTGATTCCCGAGCTTGCTGGAAAGCTTGACGGCATGGCAATAAGAATCCCCACTCCCAATGTTTCCCTGGTGGATTTAACAGCCCAATTGGGTCGCAATGTATCAGTGGATGAAATAAATCAAGCTATGAAAAAGGCGGCGGATGGCAGGCTGAAAGGTATCCTGGGATACAGTGATGAGCCCTTGGTTAGTATTGACTTTGTTAACAGTGAATTGTCTTCCATCTTTGACGCGCCTTCCACATTTGTGTCTGAAGGTAATCTGGTGAAAGTAATATCATGGTACGATAATGAATCCGGTTACTCCGCGCGAATGGTGGATCTGGCCGCCTTGGTGGGAGAAAAGCTCATATAGTGGACTTTGGGTTTTGGAGGTATGGAATTGGGCGCATGGAAGGCGCCCTAAAGTAGAGGCTTTACCGATTAGAGTTCCTAAATGCGTAAGCCCTCCGAACCAGCAGAGTTAAGGAGTCTTCATGGCTATTAAGAATATAAAAGAACTGGACCTTCGCGGAAAAAGAGTCTTTTGCAGGGTTGATTTCAACGTTCCACTTGGACCGGCTGGTGAGGTTAGGGACGATACGAGAATTCAAAGAGCTGTTCCGACTATTAAACTCGCTATGGAAAAAGGCGCTCGATTGATATTGGCCTCCCACTTGGGAAGGCCCGGTGGAGAAAGAGATCCTTCCCTTAGCTTAGGGCCTGTGGCAAAGAAACTGGGTGATATCATCAAGACTGATGTTCTGTTCACAGATGATTGCATAGGGGACTCTGCGGAAGCTGCGGTGGGCGGTCTTGAAGATGGCGCGGTACTATTGCTGGAGAATTTGAGGTTTCACAAAGGTGAAAAGAAGAATGATCCCGAGTTTGCCGAATCATTGGCCAGGTTCACCGACATTTACGTGAATGACGCTTTCGGAACCTCCCATAGAGCCCACGCGTCCACTGTTGGAGTCCCTGAGAGGGTTAAGATCAAGGCCGCGGGGCTACTCCTAAAAGATGAGCTGGATAATCTTGGCAAGGCTTTTTCCAATCCTGAGAGGCCAATGCTCGCTTTATTCGGTGGCGCCAAGGTTTCGGACAAGGTTGGCGTGCTTCAAAACCTTTTAGACCAGATAGATATCATCCTAATAGGTGGGGGTATGGCCAATACTTTTTTGAAGGCCGCAGGGTACGATATGGCCCAATCTAGGGTTGAAGAAGATAAATTGACGATCGCGAAAGATATTCTTGACAAGGCTAAGACTCAGAATCGCGAACTGGTTTTACCTTCTGATCTTGTGACCGCAAAGTCCATAGACGGAGCTGAAAATCTGACCATGGTGGAAATAGGCAGCGTGCCTCAGGAGAATATGGCGCTTGATATTGGAACCAGAACAGTTGAGTCTTTCAAGGGATACATTTCCAAAGCCAATACAATAATATGGAACGGGCCTATGGGAGTGTTCGAGAAAGACAAATTCAAAATGGGAACCAGAAGCATTGCCAGAGCTGTGGGTTGGGCCGACGCGTTCACCGTGGTGGGAGGTGGTGACACTGTCCGGGCGGTTGAAGACGCGAGCATGACTCATAAGATATCGTATATATCCACCGGGGGCGGCGCGTTTTTAGAATTTATGGAAGGCAAGACACTTCCGGGAGTCGCCGCTTTAGACGAATAAATAGCCGTTTTGAATACAACTCAATAGGAGACCAGCTCATATGAATGATAGAAGAATCCTAATCGCGGGCAACTGGAAGATGAACAAGACTCCCAGAGAGACAAAGGCCCTGGTCCAGGATTTGGCTAGGGGCATAAAGGAGGCGGATTTAGCTTGTGAACTCTTAATCTGCCCACCATTCTGTTCCATTGGCAGCGCAATTGAAACTGCAGATACGGGCGCGCTAATAATCGGCGCGCAGAATCTCCATTGGGAAGATTCCGGCGCTTATACCGGGGAAGTATCGGGGCCAATGCTAGCGGACCTTGGATGCTCTTATGTGATCATTGGCCATTCTGAACGCAGGCAATATTTTGGTGAAACCGATGACACCATTAATAGAAAGATAGCCGCTGCTTTGCGCAATGGTTTGAAACCAATAGTTTGTGTGGGCGAAACCCTTGAAGAAAGAGAGTCCAATCAAACCTCGGATATTGTTCTGGGCCAGCTCTCAGGGGCCTTGAAGGGCTTTGCAGCAGAAGATCTGAAAAATATGGTAGTGGCCTATGAACCGGTGTGGGCCATAGGAACCGGCAAGACCGCGTCAAATGAACAGGCACAGGAAATGCACAATCTCATAAGGAATTATCTTTCCGATAATTTTGGACTGGATTTTGGTGAGGCTATTCGGATACTCTACGGGGGAAGCATGAAGCCGGGTAACGCCCGTGAGCTACTTGAACAACCTGATATTGATGGAGGGTTGATCGGTGGGGCGTCGTTAAAAGCCGATGATTTCTTGGGCATAGCGGCTTCAACCAAGTAAATTACACGAGGAATATGGAATGTTTTGGACACTGATGATGATATTGCACATAATTGTGTGCATATTAATGATTCTGATGATCCTTTTACAGAGCGGAAAAGGCGCCGACATAGGGGCGGTCTTTGGGGGAGGATCCAGTAATACGGTCTTTGGTAGCGCAGGGCCAGGGACCTTTTTGAGTAAGCTTACAATAGGTGGCGCGATTATGTTCATGGTCACCTCCATCACCCTGTCATATTTTTCAGGTATGTCGGCTTCCACATCAGGATCGGTGGTTCAAGGGATGGGTGATAGAGCCGCGCAAACTGCGCCGGCAACTCCTGCAAAGAGCGAAGCGCCGGCAAAATCAGAGACCCCTGTAACGACCCCGGCAAAAGAATCCTCTGAGAAAAGCGCGCAACCGGAAACAGGGGGTCAAGCGGCCGGTCAGCAGTAACCTGTTGAATTAACATGCAATATCGCCCAATGTTTCACGTGGAACATTGGGTTTTCTATACTTCTTTATTCGAGCGCTGGCCTCTTGGCTGATATTTCCCATATCTTATACCAGTTCTCAAAATTAAACGCGAAATGGCTCATAAAAATATGTCCATAAT
>CAZFJT010000236.1:0-2617 GCA_964519135.1 uncultured Syntrophales bacterium
CGTTGGCTCAACCGTACAGTGCGGCTCACATTATCCGAACTTAATGTCCAAACAACCAATGGTCATGATTTCAAAAAGAGGCGAGTCATGGCAATCTAGGGATCTGTAATCAAATGTCAAAAACTCTATGCCCGGTTGCGATCCTTCATACAGTTATTATTTTTTATATCAGCCGTAATGGAATTTTTTTCAATTATGGGGAAGAGGATTAAGCAGATGGTCAACAAAAATGTGAACATACCTGAGAGATACCGGGGATCCTGGTGCGACACTGAGCTTGCGAAGATGATACAGGGCCGTGAAGCTGTTGAAGAGAGCGTGGAAGAGGATGAGCCTGAATTGAGAGAAGCCTGGGCTGAGGCCTTGAATGATGGGGACCTTAAAATGGCCCATAGATTATGGGGAAAATGGCAAGGTTACTCAGGCAAGGACCCGTGGGAAGATGACGGATGGAGGAATTTCTGGGAGACCCAAAACATCGGCGCTACGTTTTGGGATGAATTTGACGCCTCCAGACTCGAAGAGAAAATATTATTGAAAACATATATCAGTTATTGGGACAAAGCCCCCCAACTGGAATCAAAAGACAAATAATATTAAAAGCCGGAATTATGAATGACGGGCCCAAGAATAACGCTGAAACTATAGTTCCACTATAGGCAAGCCCGGATCATTATCACGAAAGCCTTTGAGCAATACCACGAATGAGTCTTCCTGGGTTTCACAAATCTGGGTTATTTCAATCAACATATTTATGAATTCCTGAAAATCATTTGGTGAACTCTCAAACAAGACCTCCGCGCGATCATATATCAAAGTCACACCCTTTAATTCCTTATCAAAGAACATATCAGACAAGCACTCTTCCAAAGCGTCCCAATTCCGGCCAAAGTAATCAGGGAACTTGAATAGCTCACCAATTGAGGTCAATAGAGAATCCTTGTCCCTTATATTTTCTCCTTTCAAGAGATAGGTGTCCAGGCCCATCTGATTGGATACTTCCATAACCTGGTCCAGGGGGGTTTCCAGGTCGAGGATATACACTCCTGATACAATGTTCTCATTTATTATTTTTGCTAGTTTTGTCATGGTTCTTAACGATCCTTTTAAAAGATCTATAATGATCGCTGGTGTAATAGAATTCGCCCTTTGAGCCAGCCACTATTCTCCTGGCCCCCCTGTCCCTGCGACCAGGGGTCTTGACGGTATATTCCTTGTAGTAGCCCCTTCTTTTAAGAGGTAATAATTTTTCTCGGTTCTGAAAGGTCACGCCATCCCTTTTGTAAGGAAACGGCCCCCCCTTCAATATGAGGCGCAGAGTGGTTATTGCTTCAGGAGGTAATTTCGAAAGCTCCACCACTCCAATGTGGCTCGATTTTTTTAGATTCCCCCTGGATTTGGCCCAGGAGTCATTACCCAAATCAACAAATCCTGGGGAGAACCCCATCAGGTGGATAACCTGAAAGAACCCAACAAGTACAAAGACGGTCTTTAAAAAATTTGTTCTCGACATATTTTACAACTTTTCCAAAAATTATCGGAGCAGAGCCATTTCAGTTATCAACCTTTATTGAAGGGCTGAGTTACTGTCATGGAACTCTACCCTGTTGCGCCCATTCTCCTTCGCGAGGTAAAGAGCAGTATCCGCATTTCGAATTGCAGAGTCCACCCTTGGGGATTCCATCTCCTTTATTGTGGTGACTCCCAGACTTACGGTCACTGAAACACTCCCGCTCTGGGTTTGCAGTGGAGCGTCCGCAACAGCTCGCCTGATCCGCTCAGAGGCTTTTATGGCCTCAGATTTTTCCGCGCCTGGTAAGATTATAAGGAATTCCTCTCCACCGTATCTACCCAGCCAATCATATTCCCGTAATTGGGAATTTATTTTCACAGCCACTTCCTTGAGAACCTCATCACCCACAAGATGGCCCGCTGAATCATTCACCTGCTTGAAATGATCCAGGTCAACCATTATAACACCTGCGTCCACGCCTTCCCTTTGACACCTGGAAAGTTCCCTGGCCAAAGCCTCTATGATGGTTTTTCTATTCCATACCTGGGTCAGATCGTCATGGGTGGCCTGGTACCTCAGGGCTTCCTCTATCCTTTGCCTCTCTTTGATTTCTTCCTGTAATCTCGCGTTTGCTTCGGCAAGTTCCGCGGTCCTTTCCTTTACCCTGTGGTCCAATTGATCATGGGCCTTTTTCAAAGCGTCCTGGGCCCTTATTTTGTCACTGATGTTTCGAAGGTGAATAATACATCCAGCAGGTTTTCCATGATCATCAACGTACGGGGCGCCACTGATGCTCACGTCAATGATCCTGGAGCTTTTTGCGAGTCTTTTGGCCCTAACTCCTGAAAAGTTTTCTCCATTTAACGCTCTACTCACCATTTGATCAGTTCTGTTTCCCTCTCCCTGATGACAAAATTGAATTTTCCCGCTGGCCACCTCCTCTAAAGACCATCCAAAAATCCTGTTGAAAGCTGGATTCACATAAGTGGCCTTTCCGTTTATGTCATAAACTGCTATGGGATCAGGGGAATGATCCAGGAGCGCCTTGTGGAGCCTGGCTGCCCGCTCCGACTGGTCATACAATTCCTTGAAGCTTTTCTCAGA
>CAZFJT010000236.1:2627-5729 GCA_964519135.1 uncultured Syntrophales bacterium
TAACAAGGTGATGTCATTGCCCACACACTGTACTTCGGTGATGCCGCCCATTCCGTTTCTCAGGCCCTTGTTGGTCCAACTGATCCACGCCCGTTCGCCGTCTTTCCTGATATTTTCAATTTCAACGGTTTCATGCAGCTCGGGCTCAGTTAGTATTTTACGCATAAGACTCGCCATATCGCGGCCATGGGAATCCGTTTCAGGCACAATAAGGTCCATGATATTGCGACCCAGGGCCTCGTCCAAAGTGTATCCAAAAAACCTTGCCGCGTACTCATTGAGAAAAGTGAGTTGTCCCTTGGTATTAATTCGTATTATCAAACTGTTAACATTCTCAACAAGGGTCTTGTATTTTATGGCGCTCTCTATGAGCTTCTCCTCAATTCCTTTTCTTTCTATTATCTCCCAGCCCAACTCCTCATTGATCTCCATAAGCTCCGCGGTCCGTTCAGATACCCTTGCCTCCAATTCATCCCTGGCCTGTCTTAGTTCAACTTCTATTTTGGATCTTTCATCTATCTCTCTTTGAAGTTCCTTATTTAGGGATTCAGCCTCATGCCTCTGCTGTTCCAGATAATCCACCAGCCCCTGGTTTTCATATCTTAAACGCAAAGAATCAAGATAAAATCCCTCCAACCTCTTGGCCGCGGTGGATATGGCCAATAAATAGATTAATACAAGCGCGGCCAACGTGAGGTAAGTGACATCTCCTTTACTGGCAAAGCAAGCTCCTATGGGAACCATGGACGCAATAATAAACCCTGTGTACACGCTTCGCATAGGAGCGTACAAGGCCATTGCGCCTGTTACAGCCGCGAAAACAAAAGTGACCAGAACCGCTTGATCCAAGGGAGATGTGGTCTGGCAAATGATGATCGACGATGATCCCCATGAAATACCGGAAAGTATCGCCAGCCCATGAAATCTATTTCCCCACTTTGGGTCGGATTTGTCGTTGGCTGAAGCGTTTTGGAACGCCTTTATAAGGAGCGCCAGCGCAAAAAATATCGCTATTCTAAAAAAGGCCCATATTGTCAGCGCCACCTTTGGGCTGGAATCCCACAGCAGCGCACAAATGAAAAATGTGGTGACTATACCGGCAAAGGTCCCCATTCCGCCCTGGGTATAGAGCTGTTTTATTCGCTCTATTGAAAGCTCCCCTTCAGGGACTGTATAGTCAAAGGCTCTGTGCAAATCCTGGGGCAATATTTATGTTCTCCTTAATTAATCCCCATTATAGTGTTTCTCGTATTTATACACGGAATGAAATGTAATTTTATTCCGGCCGAAGAAAGTTTGGAAACTCCATTAGATGATCTTCACGTAATATCTTAGCAGAATAAGAGTAAATTTTCAGCGTCAATCAGTATCAAGGCGTAATTATCATCGTTGAATCCAGGGTGAATTGCTGATACACCTATTCGAGTAAGGGCCCATATGGCGCTTTACGCTTAAAAAGGGAACCGGAAATGTGCGGAATAGTTGGATGCGTGAGCTTTGAAAACAGTGGATTCAGATTCGATGAGCCATATATTGTCCGAATGCGTGACACCTTGGCCCATAGAGGGCCTGATTCAGCGGGTGTGTGGGTCTCCCATGACAGGCGAGTGGGATTGGGGCACAGGAGGCTTTCCATAATAGACCTTTCAGATTCAGCCTCACAGCCGATGAGTAATGAGGATGATCGAATATGGATCTCATTTAACGGGGAGATCTACAACCATCAGCAAATAAGGCGGGAGCTGGAGGAATTAGGGGTCCATAACTGGAAAACATCTCATTCTGACACTGAAATGATCGTTCACGCGTTCGAGACATGGGGTATCGAATGCATAGAGAAGTTCAGGGGAATGTTCGCGATAGCCCTTTGGGATGGCCGCAAGGAAGAAATGTGGTTGATTCGTGACCGGGTGGGTATAAAACCCATATATTACAGTAATTATAATGGACGCCTAGTTTTCGCAAGCGAGATAAAGGCCCTTTTTGCCGACCCTAACCAGAAGAAAGAGATCAATGAAGAGGCCCTGTTCAATTTCCTGGGATTTCTTACAGCCCCTGCGCCTGACACTTTATTCAAGGGAATCTCCAAGATACCTGCCGGCTCTTGGTTGAGGATAAAGCTCAATGGGGAGATTAAAGAGTATAAATACTGGGATCCTTTGGATTACGCGAAACCATTGCCATTGAAATCAGAAGAAGATATTTGCGCACTACTATTGAGCGAGCTCAGGGAAGCCGTAGAGCTGCGAAAGGTTGGGGATGTTCCGGTAGGGGTTTTTTTATCAGGGGGTATAGATTCAAGCGCAAACGCGGCCTTGTTCTCAGAAGGGGCCGGAACTCCTGTAAAGACATTTAGCATCGCGTACAAAGGTGATTACAAAAGCTATCCCAGTGAATTGAAGTACGCCAGGCAAATGGCGAAACTCGTTGGCGCGGATCATCATGAAAAGATTCTAACAATAGATGACCTAATAAACTTCCTGCCAGAGATGATCAGACTTCAGGATGAACCCCTGGCTGATCCTGTATGTGTGCCCCTGTACTATGTGTCCAAATTAGCCAGGGATAATGGAGTGACCGTATGCCAGGCAGGAGAAGGGTCGGATGAATTATTCATTGGTTACGACAAATGGAGGAAAATATATAAGCTCAACAGACTGAACAACCTGCCGGTTCCACATGCTTCCAAAAAGGCCGCCTTGGGTTTAATGGGCTTATTTGGCGGGGAGAAGTCCACCGCGTATGAAATGCTCAGGAGGGCGGTCACTAAAACACCGCTTTTCTGGACAGGATCGGATGGGTTCCCAGAGACGGTTAAAAGATCAATACTATCACAGCGTCTAAAAAAGAGGTTTGAAGGCAAAACCGGGTGGGACTCCATAAAACCTATCCATGAGGATTTTATGGCCAAGGCCTGGGAAAAGTCTATTGTAAATTGGATGACTTATATGGACCTGAACCTGAGATTACCTGAATTGCTTTTGATGCGCATAGACAAGATGAGTATGGGGGTGGCCTTGGAAGCTAGGGTCCCGTTCCTTGACCATAAGTTCGTTGAATTGGCGCTGAGCATTCCCGGAAGAATAAGATTCAAGGATCAGG
>CAZFJT010000237.1:0-5716 GCA_964519135.1 uncultured Syntrophales bacterium
ATGAAGAACATCACAGCAAACCATAACTTGCAAACCGGTTTATTGCTGTGATTTCCCATTTGATTCATAGGTCCTATGCAAAAGCGTTATCAAAGTATTTAGGAAGGCAAAAAAAACAATAATGTCTCAGGATTACCCAGAGACGCTCGACTACCGGTATCACATCACACCCGATGGACTGAATCTCAGCGCTAATCCACCCGAGCTTTCTATCTTTTTTCTAAGCTTCTCAGGCAGCTCAGGAAATGGCGCGGCTTGAAATACCGCCCTTAGAGCCGAGTTATCCAATATTTTGGCGCCTGAGGCGCTATCAATATTAGCGGATATAAGCGCTCCGTCCCGACTAAGCTTCACACCCACAATAGTGGATCTGTTAACAGAGACGGACTCATCCATCACTGACCAATTGCTGTTGATACGATTCCTGACCTCCCGAAACCACGCTATTGTTTCTTGATCAATTTGCCCGGCGCCGGCTGTCGCGCGATTTTCCCATGCAGGATCTTGCTTTTTCCTTCTTTCTTCGACCTTTTCCCTGAGTTCCTTTAGCCTTTTGGCCAAACGCATTTCAGGATCAATCTTTGGCTTTTCTTTATTTTTGGCCTTTTGCCTTTTCGCGGCGTCTTCTTTAGGCTTGTTTTTTTTGGCCTTGTCTTTTTTTACCCGGTTTTCCTTTGCCTTGTTTTTTTTAGGTTTATTAGATTTTTCCTTAAGATTGGGATTAGACTTCTTGGGCTTTCGTTGTGATTTGATTTCAACTTTTTTATTTTTATCTTTTTGTACAGAAGCGGTTCTAACGGTTTTCGGCTCTTGAAGCTTTGGTTCCCGCGGCCGTGTATTCTTAGACATGTTTTTAAACAGCTCATCCAGATCAGGCGCTTCTTTTGGTTTGTTCAATTTTTCCGGTTTTGGCGCAATAGGCGCGGACGCGAGCCTCACATTGGGAACTTTTATTTCTTTTATTTCCGGTTTCTTTGGAGTTGTCTTGGAGACCACCATAATCGTCCCAAGAAAAATCAAATGAAGACCCACTGATAGCCCAACCATCAATGGCGCCCCTCTTATTTTTGCAATAGATTTCAGTACGCTCATGGATTTGCCGGCTGCTCCTCAGCAGGAGATGTAATCATACCAAGTCGTTCTATCCCGGAATTTTTCAAATTTGCCATTATCTTTACCACAGTTCCGTAAGCCACACTCTTGTCGGCCCTTAAATAGACCTCACTACCTGGTTTTCCTTTAACAACATCCTTTATTGAAGTGGCCAAATTCTCCAACTGAACCTGCTTATCTCCAAGATATATGGCGCCTTCGCCTGAAACCGTCACAATGACCTGTTCAGCGGGTTGCTGAGGGATCGGCTTTCCTGATTCAGAAGGTAAATCAACAGACACGCCTTCCTGGAGCATGGGAGCGGTGACCATGAATATGATCAGGAGCACCAGCATAACGTCAACCAAGGGAGTGACATTGATATCAGCCATAGGCGCCCTGTGGTCTTTTCCAGTGGTGAATCCCATCTGATCTCCTTTAATCCATGATTCTTTTCTTCATACTATGATCCTTACAAGGTTCACCCTTTGCGCTTCCAGTATATTCTTTCAATGATATTTATGAGTTCAGCGGAAAAATTGTCCATTTCCGTAGAGATCGCGTTTATTCGCGTTAAAAAGTGATTGTAGAATATGACCGCAGGTATTGCCGCGGCCAATCCAGCGGCCGTTGCAATTAGGGCTTCAGCTATTCCGGGCGCCACAACGGCCAAGGATGCGCTCTTCATTATTCCTATCTGTCTAAAGGACTCCATAATACCCCAAACTGTTCCAAACAGTCCTATGAACGGCGCGGCCGAACCGGTTGTGGCAAGGAAGTACACACCTCTTTCCAATCTGGCCCTTTCCGCTGTAACAGCCTGTTGCAAGGATCTTGTTACATTATCCATTGCGCTGCGTTCGTATTCAGGCTCTTGTGAGCTTTCCTGGGAAGATTTTTGATGTTCGTTTTGCAGTCTTGTCAATCTGTTTAGTTCCGCATACCCTGATTTGAATACTTGGGCCAAAGGTGAGGCGCCCAATTGTCTGGCCTCTGCGTATAGTATTGAGAACTTCCTTGATTCCCTGAATGCGTCAAAAAATAGCTGTGTGTCCTTTCTGGCGCGTGAAAGGGTCAAGGCCTTAGTTAGTATGATAGCCCAGCAAATTATGGAGAAGGCTAGTAATAGGAGCATCACACCCTTAACCACCCAACCCGCGCCGAGTATTATTGCCCACAGGCTGTGTGGTTGAGCGATCTGGGCGGGCAGAGCCGCTGTGAGAGCTACCTGCATTTCATGAACTCCTTTCCATGAGTCACGGACATCCTTAGTTCATAATCAGCTTTAAGTCAATGTAAGCGTGCGCCTTGATAATCCAATATTATGTGATGAAGCAGTCTTTGGCATGGGGTGCGGGCGCTTGTTCCACATTGGACCATTGGTCGTTTTTGCGTATTTTGACCAAAACTGTTGCATAGTAATGACGAAAGGTTCATAATGTTATACAGTAAATATAATAATTACATGGACAGGAAACACGGAATGTTTCAACTGGGAGCTAAAGAGTCTTACCTCATAATATCGCATAGATACTAGCCACTATGGAACTATCCCCATAGAAGATTTTACCTGGTCCAGGTTATTAATGGCGGCCCGTATTTTTGGCGCTGTTCAAAAATCTTGACATTTCAGGATTTTTCTAGTATTTTTTAAAAAAAATGCCCAGAGGTTCCCATGTCCTATAGGATCATTGTTGCCGACAAAGATCCCAGTAGCCTTCAAGCGATTTCTAGCTACCTGGACGCACAGGATTATAATCTGATTCAGGTATCCTCTTCAGGAGACCTGAAAAAGGCCATAAAAAATTCGAAACCCGACTCGATAATACTTAATTCAGTTTTATCTGACGCGCCTGGCTGGAAACTGCTGCCAATCATAAAGGAATCCAAGGAATATTCCGATGTGCCTGTTTTGCTTCTTATAGGGGATCCCGGTGGACCCGGCCCTCAACAGGCCCAAACCAGCGGCGCGGATGATTTTCTGAACAAACCTTTTGATCGTGAGGAGTTGGCCGGAAAGCTTGAGCGACTACTTGGAATCGAATCTGATAACGATATCATGATCGAATTTTCTGATGATGACTCTGGAGATATGACAGAGGAATTGCTGGCCATGTCCAATGTGGCCCTTGCAGAGGAGGACCCTGACGCAGGCCCGTCAGTCGGGGACACTGTTGAAATTGACACTTCCTCCACAGTAGCTGAATTGGATGACATAGCTGTAACATCTTCGGCTGATGATACTTATGAAGATACAGTGCGATTGAATTTGGACGATATGGGATTTGACGATTCAGAGATTGAAGATGACGGCTTTGAACCAACCATTGAGCTTGTAACTGACTCATTGGACGATCTTGATATGGGCGAAAGCCCTGGTCCTTCTGAAGAGCTTGAAATATCGGCTGAAGAAGATGAAGGTGTCCCTGATTTTGGCGCGGATTCCGTTGGATTTGGGAATCCTGATGAACCTTTAAAGGACTCAGTAACCGTTGATATGGACGTGGACGACATTGCTCTGGAACTGGACCCTGAAGGACTTGAAGAAACGGACGAATCAGAAGAGGTCAGCGGCATAGACCCCAATGACACTGAGATAGGTAAGCTGCTGGAAGTTCAAGATCCTTCACTGGTTCTAACCTCTGAAGACCTCGATCTTTCGGATGAGTACCTCGAGGGTGATCCAACAGCTCAAATTACCACATCTGACGCGGATGTCATCGATCTGGAAGATGATACCGAGATCCGGGAAGTGGAAGTGGAGGAGCTGGATTCTATCCAGGAACTGGACACGGGCACACCCACATTGGATTATGAAACTGAGGTGGCTGACGCTTCCGAGGCGGTGGATATATCCGAGCAAGAGGATGATGACATAGCCCTTGAGATGGAAGAGGATGATCAGTCGATTTCATTTGACGACCCGGATGATGTTAGCGAGGCAATATCTCTGGATGATGAACCAACATTCGCCGAAGAACCGGAATTTGACGCTGAGGCCCCGGGCGAACCTGAAGATGAGGCAATTGAACTGGAAGCGCCATTGGAGCCAGATGGGGAAACTGTTGAAGAAGAGGACGTCCTGGAGTTATCTATTTCAGATGACGCTCTGGAACTCGACGATCAAGGGACACCGGAAGATGGCGCCTTGGAACTGGACCTGGACGAACCAGCAGCTGAGATATCATTTGGTGATGAAGATGAAGGTCTTGAAATTGACACAGGAGACGAAGCCGATGGCTTTGCCTTAGATTTGGAAGATAGTGAGGACACAATAGATCTTGAGCCCACCATAGAACTTGAATCACCTGTTTCAAATGTTATGGAGGCGCCTGTAAAGGATGAAGACGGGGAAGAGATAACCACCCAGGAATTCTTTGGAGAAGAATTGCCCACTGAGGAATTTCCCACTGAAAAGTACCCTGAGGACCAAACAATCGAGATCGAGGGAGAAGGCGAAATATCACTAGATGGGGATGAGTTCGGTCAGATGGAAGGAATAGAAGGGGATGAGATATCACTTGAGGATGATTCATCAGATGAACCCATACTCGAAGTAACAGAGGATATATCCTTTGAAGAAATGGAGGTGGGGGTAGGAAGCTCTCAACCCCCTGAAGCTGAAATATCGCTGGATCAACCCACTGACGCTTTGCTCGGAGATGAAGAACTAGACATCTCTCTGGCGCCTGATGAACAGCCCCAACCAGAGCCCCAACCAGGCCCGTCTCCACAGCCTCAAAGTCCACCTCGGCCCCAGGATTCCGTTCTCTCTGAAACGACTTTGGATCAGTCGATGCCATCACAGAAAGAATTATTGGATGTGTTCTCCAATCTTGTGTCCGAGAGGCTCAAGGAAGCAATGCCTGAGCAGCAAGGCCTATCTTCGGCCCTGTCTGAAAGGCTACCTGAGAAAGAGGAATTCACAGACACCATAAGTAGATTTTTCTCTGCAGCCGCGCCCACAAGGGAAGAAGTATTCCAGACAGTAGTGGACAAGATGACAGGCGCCCTTCCCAACAGGGATGAGATCTTTGACAGGGTGGACAGGCTTGTGGCCGACGCCTTGCCAACTCAATCAGAAATCTTTGAAAGGGTTGATTCGGCTGTTAACAGTGTATTACCTCCCGCGGATTCCATTAAGGCGCGCTTGGACCAGGCAATAGATGGAATCAAGCTGGAAGAGAGGATTCAAACCAGTGTTGATCAGGCATTGGCTGAGCTTCCATCCATAACTTCGCTAATGACGAGACTGGACGAGGCTTTTGCCGCGATTCCACCTCGAGCGGATATTGAAAAGAGAATAGACGAGGCGTTTGAGGGCATTCCCTCGCCAGAGGTCTTTGACGAAAGACTTCAAGTGGCATTGGATAGATTCCCTTCAGAAGAAAATATCAACGAACGCTTCGAGATCCTCTATCAATCCATACCATCTGAAAAAGATATAAACGATAGAATTGATAGGGCCTTTGAAGCAATACCATCCCCAGAGATTTTCGAGGACAAATTACAGGCGGCCCTGGACAAGTTTCCCTCTGAAGATCTCATGGTAGAACGTTTCGAGGAACTACAAAGCTCAATTCCTTCGTCTCAGGATTTGAATGATAGGATTGACAAAGCCTTT
>CAZFJT010000238.1:0-368 GCA_964519135.1 uncultured Syntrophales bacterium
ATCTTACACTTGGCAATTTGCTAACCAAGGCCGGTGTAAAGCTGATAATGGACCCAGAGTGCTTAATGACAACCAAGTTGCATAATCAAACCATCCAGGGATGCATGGAACACTTTGACCGGCAGATCATGTTTCCAAAGTTTACAAACACCTGGGATATGTGGTTTATATCAGCGCTGGCCCTGGGCAATATGGGGGTTGCCCTTGTGATGGCTTTGATATTAGTGGCTCTAACGATATTGGGTTTTACATCTATTGTAACAGGTCTGGTTGGTCTGGTTTTTTTGCTGGGCGCAGGATTGATAGGATTATATCTTAAATTAAAGGAGCCTAGGGGAATTGGCCTTGGAAGCTGGGCCCTCGCGTTC